>JAFPLG010000059.1 GCA_017402895.1 Paludibacteraceae bacterium | reverse complement strand
GTTCTTGTGTTCTCCGCTCGGAACGATCACATCGTCTACAGTATATTCTTCTTCGGCCAGATAGGTGGTCAGGCAACCGGTCGTAGGCAGCGAGAAGTACTTAGCCAACATCGGCTTGCGAATATCCAGGCCCACCAGCGCCACGCGTTTACCCAGAATAGCCAGCGACAGCGCTACGTTGGTGGCGATATACGACTTACCCTCGCCATTGATACAAGACGTAACCAAGATGACCGGCGACTTAACACCGGATGGCAATACAAATCGCAGATTGGTGCGAAGCAATCGGAACAACTCTGCCGAAACAGAAGTCTCCCCCTCATGGATAGCGATATGTTTGCCTCGTGAGTTGGCCACTATTTCTCCCAGATAAGGTGCCTTAATCCGCTCTTCAAACTTCTTCGCATCGCGTATCTTATTATCCAGCAAGGTATACAGGTATAGCAGGCATGCGGGCAAGATTAAGCCGAGCAATAGGCACAGGATAATTATCTTGACGGGCTTCGGACTGCGCGTCTCCGGATCCATGCGCGGCACGTCGACCGTCTTGGTCGGCAGGGCCGTAGCAGCCAACATGAGCGCATTCTCTTCGCGCTTCTTATAGAGCAGCATATAGAGCGACTCTTTGAGTTGGCGCTGACGGGCCAACTGGATATATTCCCGTTCCTGTTTCGGTACGCGCTGGATACGTTTCATGAGTTCCTGCTGACGCATCTCCAGACCGGCCTTTTGTATGTTGAGACCTTCACGAACATTCACGATGCTGGTTTCGATATTCGAACGCATCGTCTGGAGTTCGGTATTGATCTGGTCCAGTACCGGACTACCTTCTACAGCCGTACGCTGCATGCGCATGTACTTGAGCAAGGTCTCGTTGTACTCGCCTATAAACACAGCCAGCGCCTCATCCTGGACACTTATATTCGATGGCAACAGGTTATGCTGATTGCGCTCGTCCTTCAGGAAATCCGAGATATAATCCACCAGATTCAACTGGCTTTCTATCTCCGCCAATTGCTTCTGGTCTTCCGCGCCCGACTCCAAGAGCAACTTGGCTTCTTCGCCCAAGTCCGCCATGTTGTTTTCCGACTTATATTGCTCCACGGCATCCTCTGCTTGGGTGAGTTCCCGGGAGATAATATCCAGTCGTGAATTGATAAATTCCGCCGTATTGGTGGCAATCATGTTCTTGTCGGTGAGCGCGTTCTGGTTGTAGTCGGCAATGAGCGTCCGGAGTATATCCGCATCACGCGCCGGCAGTGTCGAATGGATCGACATATCAAAGATATTCGACTCACGCTTGTGCTGCTTGATATGCGTCAGCTTGGTATAATACGAGATAGCACTCTCTACCGTACGGTGCTGGATGCGGTAACGAGCTCCCGGCTGGAGTTCAGCCAGAGGCGTTAGACGTATCTGACCAATATGCAGGTCGAGCGGCTGGTTGAAGTTTTTCACTTCCACCGAGCTGGATTCGCCCGGGCCGTAACTGGCTTTTACCTTGTATCCTCCGCCAACGGGCTTGATGGTAATCGTGAACGGACTACGCTTGGCCTCGTCGGTCAGTTTCAAGCAATCGAGACGGAAGGTGTGCTTCGGATATTCGCCTTCCCAGCGCGATTCCGACTTCACCCAGTGCGTCTCCATCAGGTTCAGCTGCTCGATCACTTGCAGCATCAGGTCCTTGGAACTGAGCACCACCAGTTCGTCCTCGGCGGTCTTGTTGCCTCCGATACCAAGCATGCTCAGTTGGTCGAGCTGACCGGCTCCCAGTTTATCATCCCGCTGGCGGAGCATGATAGAAGCCCGAGTGGTCACTTTCGGCGTAGTACGCGCCAGATACCATATGCCCAACAGCGTACAAACCACCAGACCCACCACAAACCAGTACCACTTTTGCAGCACCAGTCGCAGGATCTTGCGAATATCTATCTCATTTGTATTTGATGTCTTTGCCATAAAACTTCGGATGATTTCTATTTAGCTACGTTCACCACAGTCACAATTACCGTTGCCGCACTCGCCACCGTCGATACCATACTCAACCACAAGCCCACGTTCGTACTATTGATCACGCGCACCTTGTTCGGCGAGACATATATCACATCGTTTTGCTGCAAGTAGTAATACGGCGATGTGAACAAGTCCTCGGAAGTCAGATTGATACGGGCGAACTCCAGTTTGCCATCCACCTCGCGCGTAACCAGCACATTATCCCTACGACCGTAGATCGTCAGATCGCCGGCTTCGCCCAGCGCCTCCAGCAGAGTCAGCCGGCCATTCGGCATCGCATGACGTCCCGGATGATTGACTTCGCCCATCACCACTACTGTCGGGTTGAGGAGCATCACATTGACGGTCGGATTGATCACCTGTCCCTGCAAACGCTCACGCACCAATTCGGCCACTTCCGAACGCTTCAGTCCCTCTACATGCAGACGTCCCAGTATCGGCAACTCTACATCGCCCTGCTCGTCCACCGTGTAGTACTGCATCGATGGCGTCGTATTCAACTGCGTGCTACCCGGCGAGTTATACACCGCCGTCGGCAGGTTATAGGGAATCACCGCCTCAGCGTCCAGAGCCGACACGATAATCGACAACGCATCCCCCGCCTTGATATGCGGCTCCACTTGACGCGCAAACTGAGGATTCAGCGAATCCGCTGTCTGAGAATCGACATTCATCAGATAGGTCATCTGTTTTTGCGTCACGCACCCCGTGCATAAGCACGCCAGCAGAAACAAAATAATGTGTGTCCGATACGACTTCATACGGCTTACTTCAAAATTAGCATGCAAAGGTACAACTTTTTTTTAGTATATACAAATAAATCGCAATTTTTTGCCGAAAACTTGCAGGAGTGAAAAAAAAGTCGTAATTTTGCAGGCTGAATTAGTATCTCATATGACGCAATCAGATATACAAACCATCAAGCAACGCTACAACATCATCGGTACCAATCCCCGGCTGGATCGGGCGATTGAGATTGCCGTTCAGGTAGCCCCTACCGATTTGAGTGTGCTCATTACCGGTGAGTCCGGCGTAGGAAAAGAACACTTCCCACGCATCATTCACGATTGCTCCGTACGCAAACACGGTCCGTATTTCGCCATCAACTGCGGTGCCATCCCGGAGGGAACGATGGACAGCGAGTTGTTCGGTCACGAGAAAGGAGCCTACACCGATGCGCATGCCGAGAAGAAGGGTTATTTTGAGATAGCCAATGGGGGCACCCTGTTTCTGGACGAAGTAGGCGAGATGCCGCTGCAGACCCAGGTCAAGTTGCTGCGTGTGCTGGAGACGGGCGAGTATATCCGCATGGGTGGAACCAAGGTAATGAAGACCAACGTCCGCGTCGTAGCCGCCACCAACCTGGATATGCGTCGTGCCATCCAGAACGGTAAGTTCCGTGAGGACCTATACTATCGTCTGAACACCGTCGAGATACGTGTTCCGGCCTTGCGCGAGCGCAAAGAGGATATACCTCTGCTCTTCCGTAAGTTTGCTATCGACTTCAGCGAGCGCTATCGCCGTCCGGCTATCCGGCTGAGTGCAGAAGCTACCCAATTGTTGCAGAACTACTACTGGAACGGCAACGTCCGTCAACTCAAGAACATCGCCGAACAGATATCCGTACTGGAAACACAGCATGATATCGATGCCGAGACGCTGCGCAAATATCTGCCGGAGAATGAGCAGGAGAATAAGTTCGGACTGGCTCGCATCAACTTCATAGAAGACCCCTCCTCCCGCGAACGGGAGATGCTCTACAAACTGCTGGGCGAGATGAAAGTCATGCGTCAGCAACTGGATGAACTGCGTGCGCAACAAAAGCAGCCATTCCAGGAGCCGAATCCGTATTATCTGACCGGCAATGAGACGGATAAGAATGAGTCGTTCCAGATGGCGGAAGTGGTCAAAGACGATGTAGCACGCGTAGAACCTACGCCAGTGCAAGTCGTTCAAGAACCACAAACCATCGAGACCCTGGAGCGCGACTCGATCCGTCGCACACTGGAGCTATGCGGAGGCAACCGCAAAGAAGCTGCTAAGCGTCTTGGACTGAGCGAACGCACACTATATCGAAAGATTAAGAACTATGACCTCTGAGAATAAGCATTTCATCGAGACTATCCTAGACAATACCCGTATGAGGATAATAGGAATACCGTATGGTGCAAAGAGGACAGTATCCCTCTTCGCATTGTGCCTCGTGTTGTGCGCGTGCTCAATTAGTTATAAGTTCAACGGCTCGAATATTGACTACAGCCTGATACGTTCTATCTCGATCGAGGATTTTCCGAACAATGCCGCACTGGTCTATGCACCGCTTAGCAACAGTCTGAGCGAGGAGATCCGCGACACCTACCAACGCCAGACACGTCTGCAGATACGCCGTCAGGGAGGCGACTTGGAACTGAGCGGCGAGATTGTCGGCTACGATGTGACACCTATGGGTGTAGCCTCCGACAACTACTCGGCCGAGACCAAACTGACCATCCGTGTTCAGGTGCATTTCACCAACAACATCCACCCCGAGGAGAGTTTTGACCGAACCTATACGGTCTACCAGACCTTCGACAGTTCGCAGACACTCAACGACGTACAGGAACAACTCTGTCAGTCGATGATTAAGGAACTTGTGGAGAATATTTACAATGATACAGTGGCAAAATGGTAAAAAAATTTGCGTATATCAAAAAAATGTTGTAATTTTGTCGCCCGAATTGTGAAAAACAGACCATCTAATCGAAACTAAATAAAACAAAGATATGGTAAAGTTACTGACTATTTTGATTTTTATCGCAGCTATTCTGCTGATATTGCTGGTACTGGTTCAGAACAGCAAAGGTGGTGGTTTGGCAGCCGGTTTCTCGAGTGGCAACCAGGTTATGGGTGCTCCGCGCACCGCTGACTTCTTGGAGAAAGCCAGCTGGACGCTTGCCGGAATCATCGTTCTACTGAGTATTCTTGCTGCTGGTATCAACGCTGGACAGAACCGAGTTCACGAGACCGAAGAGCCCGAAGCCGTAGAGCAGAGTGCTGACGAAGCAGCAGAAGATGCTAATGCTGCTGATTTCCAAGAGGAAGCTGCTGAGAAGTAATCACCAACGCTTCGGATGCATCAGGCCGCCCAAGAGCGCGCCAAGCATATAGAAGGGATAAACCGCTTCTAACAACAGTGCCACCGCCCAGTGCGTCGTGGCACTGCGTTTTTTTATCATCCGGTATTCTATCGGGAATTTCACAAGCAGGATGGGCGGACATAAGACCTGCAGAACATTGAGCGCCACCATCCATGCGCCGCAGCGACGGATATCGCGATCCCGGTAATGTGGCGCCTTACCTGCCCAACGCATGCGCTGATGCCAGAATCCGCGCCACGTAGCCTGCGGACGGACCATAGCCGTATAATCATCGCTATCCAGCACACCGATACGCATACCGCGACGTTTCATTGCTTCCAGCAGAAACATATCATCGCCACTCGGTATCTCCGGATGCAGATCCTCTTCACACTGCAGCCACGCTTCACGGCGTACAATCAAGTTGGCACCCGAGCACATCACAGCTCTGCCGCGCTGGGCGGTACGTATGGTCAGTTCCTGAATCGCCGCATATTCCGCTATCTGCAGCCGCTCCAGCAGACTCGGTCGCTCGTTTTGGCTCTCCATTCGCAACGGCAGAATAACTAAATCCCAATTACCAATCTCCAACGACCCATCACCAATTTGTTTTGCTGCCTTTGGCAGAAGAATATCATCGTCATGGAGCCAGACATAGTCTGACGTAGCGGCATGAATTAGTTTACCTAGCGCATGCTTTTTGCCTAAACCATCGTCGTTCACACCTCGGCGCGGAATGATATGTTGCGGTGCAAAATTCGGAAAACTCTTGGCAATACACTGTTGGTCCTCCAGACTCACCGGATAATCAGCCGCCATCAGCGCCATAGCCATGCGGTGGTCATCCATAACCTCATGCAGGCGAACTGCCCGCATACGGTTCGACTCCTTATAACGCAAGCGCTCCGTACCCGTCGCTTGCAGTTTGAGTCCCAGACGTTCGCATGTCAAGGCGATGGCGGGATATAAATCCGGACAGTTCGTAAAATCCACCTCCACCAACTGACACTTCAGCGGCAAGTCGGACTTAGCAATCTTCACGCCCTCCGGCATATAGGAAGTGATCACGCCGAAATACTTACTATACAATTGCGCCACGACGATATCTCCCTGCAACGTGTCTTTTCGCAGCCCCTCCAGCAGCAACTCTCCGCCATGTATCGCTACGTATTCGTACCAGAAAGCGGCACTGCTCCAGCAACGCTCCACCTTAGCCTTTCGCCATTCGTCATTCACCATGAGTTTTCGCGTCATGGTGATATAGGGCGACTCGTTTGCCTCCGCAGGAATGGTATCGCCATGTAGGATACGCGCAGAGGTCGTCTGGCTGGTCGGCTTGCCGTCCCGTTCCATGAGTCGCTTGTCGCCGGTCAACGTGATGGGTTCGCCGGGATAGCAACGCTCCAGATGCACCTGCAGAAAACGGAGTGCCGTTCCGCAGTTCTTAAGATAGAGCGTCAAGGGTGTCTTTTGTCTTTCTTCTTTCGACTTTCGACTAAACTCGCGCAGGCGAGTCAACGCATCGTGCAGCACGTGCACATCATCAGGCATATCCGAAGAGACCCGCATAAGCGGATCTCCATGGATAGCCTGTAGCATCAGTATTCTGTTTGCTATCGACTTAGATATAGGCAGTTGTACTTTAGCCATTCGCCCTTAGTCATTCACGTCCGGCAAGACGGAGTAGTCGCGTGAGTAACGAAGATGCTGCTCTGCGTAGCCTTCGTCGTAGCGAATCAGGATATCCTTGATCTTGCCCTGCTCGTCCAGTACGGGCTGATAGACCGGATTAACAAAACCCTTGTAGGGAGCGATGCCCAGCGGTTGGTAACGCGCCAGCAGTTCGCGATGCAGGTCTTGATCTACCTTCACGGCATAGTCCTCCACCAGTTGGCAAGCCTGCTCGTAGTCGCCCGTCGACACCACTTCCTGCACGATAGCCAGCAGTTGACCGAAGAGTCGACGCACACCCTGGTAGTCGTTCACGCGCAGGTAGTGTTTGCCCTCGCGCTCGATGATTTCGGCCTCGGGCTTGACGGAATCCACATGGGCCAGTACCCAACGCGCAATGAGCGCGCGGTCGCGCATGTGCGATTCCTCTATATTCTTACCGAGCTCCACGCGCACGAGTTGCGTCATGGCACCATTCAACAACTGATGATAGTACTGCGTCTTATACGCTTCTTCGTCGGGCACGATACCCAGTTCCACCAGTTTCGGATCAGCCATATAGTAGAGCGAGAAGAGGTCGGCACGCGCTTCTTCGAGCGTGGAGGCATGTTCGCGTAGGCTCTCTTTGCCCACGCCCGGCATGAGTTGTCCGGAACCGTGTCCGAGACACTCGTGCAAGTCCACATGCACATCACTCATCAGCGCACCATACTCCTTAGCCAATCGGCGTTCTTCGTCCGAGAGGTAGAACTCCTCGTTCATGCCGTCGCCCTGGGAAGCCATATAGTAAGCCTCGGTCAGGTTGGCGATAGTCACCGACTTCGAACCGTAGTTCTTGCGAATCCAATTGGCGTTCGGCAGGTTGATGCCGATAGGCGTAGCGGGATAGCAGTCACCAGCCAGAATAGCCGCCGTGATGACCTTGGCAGAGACACCACGACATTCCTTCTTCTTGTATTTCTTGTCAGTTGGCGAGTTATCCTCAAACCACTGTGCATTGGCCGAAAGGGTTCGTGTGCGGTCGGTAGCAGCCACGTTCTTGAAGTTGACCATCGACTCCCAGGCTCCTGTTATGCCCAGTGGGTCGCCATATACCTCCGTAAAGCCATTGACGAAATCCACATGGCTGTTGAGGTCGCGCACCCAAGCAATAGCATACTTGTTGAAGGTCTTGAGGTCACCCGTGCGGTTGAACTCAATGAGTTTCTTTATCACCAGTCGCTGCTCGTCGTTCTCGGCATACTCGAGTGCTTTCTCCAGATTCTCTACCACATGAGCCAAAGCCTCGCGATAGAGTCCGTCGCCCTCGGTGCGATAGACGCGTTCTACGACCTGACCATCCCGTTTGACGAGTTTGCTATTCAGTCCTATCCATCGCGGTTCGTCACTTGTGTCCTTGTGTTGCTCGTACCATGCCTCGGCCTCTGCCTGGGTCAGTCCTTCGTAGTAGTTGCCCGCAGAATTCAGGAGCAGATCCTTGCCTGCATCCTGACAGATACGTTTCGGCATCACGGTCGGATCGAAGATAACGCGTACCAACTCATCGTTCAGTTCCACACCGGCCTCTTTGCAGGCCGCACGGAACCACTGCTCCGAGCATTCGGGCACGAACTTATCGGCCGCATAGTGATGGTGGATTCCATTGGAGAACCAGACACGCTTGAGGTACTTTTCGAAGAGCATAAACTGCTCTTCCTGACGGTCGCCCTCATATTTCTCGTAGAGCGCTTCGCAGGTACGACGCACACGCAGGTTGTAACGGCCGTTCTGGTCATAAATGATATCGCGCCCCCAGAGAGCGGCTTCGCTCAGGTAGTAAACCAGCGCCTTCTGCTCCAGACTCAGACTCTCGAAGTCGGGCACACGATAGCGCAGAATAGCTAAATCATAGAAGCGGTCCACGTTGTATTCAAACTCTTCGGGGCTAACCGATTGTACATGTTTTCCGTCCCTGCTGCCACAGCCCACAAGCGAACATGCGGCAACAAGGATAAGCAATAGTTTCTTCATATTCGTTTTTTAGATACGCTCCAGTACGGTGCGAACCAACTCCTTGATACGGGGTTTGTAGTCGGTGTTAGCAGCCTCAACCTTACGCTGTGCAATCACGCAGCAGACAGTCATGGCACGGTGACCCATATGCAGAGCCAGACCGGCGATACACGAACCTTCCATCTCATAGTTGGTAATACGCTGTCCCTCGTAGCGGAACGAAGTGATCTTCTCATTGATATCGGGCACTGCGAGATCCACGCGCAATACGCGTCCTTGCGGGCCGTAGAATCCGTTAGCAGCAATCGTGCAACCACGCATCATGTCGTCCTTGGCAATACGATCGACCAATTCAGGGTTGGCAGCTACTACGTACGGCACAGCAGCTTTCTTCGGATAACCTACGTACTCTACGAAGGCTTTCTCAAAACCGATGTCAGCAATTTTGTCACGGTCGTGATAGAAAGCCAGCACGCCGTCGAAGCCGATCGACTTCTGGCTAACGAGGAACGTACCCAGAGGGATGTCCTCTTGCATACCGCCGCACGTACCGATACGTACGATATCCAGATGGCGCTTCTCAGCCTTCTCTTGGCGGGTATTGAAATCGATATTTGCCAGTGCGTCGATCTCGTTCATCACGATATCGCAGTTGTCGGTACCGATACCGGTGGAGATACAGGAGATACGTTTGCCCTGGAACTTACCGGTGATGGTATGGAACTCACGACTCTGGACGTCACACTCGATACTACCTTCGTCGAAGAAGGATGCCACCATGTTCACACGGTCCTGGTCACCAACAAGGATCACCTTGTCGGCCAGAAACTCGGGTTTTAGATGCAAATGAAATGCAGAACCATCACCATTGATGATTAACTGCGATGCAGGGAAAGTTTTCATGATACAGTATTTATTTTTTTGATTTTAATATTTTTCAATTCGCTTACGCCTCGCCTCCGCCGAACGACATCGGATAGGTGGAACCCGGAACGGGACGGTTGTTGTTGCCGCCATCGCGAATCTCGCCAAACTGCTTCTCGTACTTGGCCACGTTGTCCTGGAGGGCCAAGAGCAGGCGTTTTGCATGTTGCGGAGTGGTCACGATACGCGAAACGACGTTAGCCTGCTGGATACCCGGCATGAGTTGCGCGAAGTCGAGCACAAACTCCGAAGGCGTATGGGCAATGAGTGCCAGATTAGCAAAGATACCGGTAGCCTTGTCCGGCGCAATGTTGATGTTCAGTTTTTTCTCTTCCATTTTATATGTATTTTTTTCGTTTTACCAGTTTTGATTTTTCTTACCCAGATTGGTGTTCATCAGATAGAGCGTCAGGATCGGCATGCTTATATCGTACCACCACAACCGCCACGGGTTGAACATCCGTTCGCCCAGCACATGCGCACCACGATTGATGACAGCCGCCAGCGTTGCGCCGCGTATCAGTCCCAGCAGCAGACCTACCGCCCACGATATCGGACCGCCGAATACACCCATCAGTATGAGCGTCACATAGAACAGACCTCTTATAGCGGGTTCCGTAGCCAGCCACACCTTCGTCTGCCACTTATATCCCGGCGACACACTCAGGTGGCGGCGACGCTGAATCAGCCAGTCGTGCCATGTATGCTTACTCTCCGACCATGTGATACTATCCAGGCTAATCACTACAGCCGTGTTCTTGCGCGTAGCCACCTTGTTGACAAACAGGTCGTCATCCCCCGCGCGGCGGTGCATCATGTCCGAGAAGCCGCCACTCTGGAAGAACAGCTTCTTCGAGTAGGCCAGATTGCGTCCAACGCCCATATACGGATGTCCGGCCAGGGCTGCACCCAGATAGAGAAGTCCGCTATATACGGTGTCGTAGCGCGTCAAGCGATTCACCACGCCCGGCTCGTAGAAATAACCTCCGTAACCCAGCACCACCTCTGTCTCGGGGTTTGCAAACGGTCGCATCATCTCACGAATCCACTCCTTCGACTCCGGACGGCAGTCGGCATCGGTCAGCAGCAAGTAGTCGTACTTAGCCGACTTAGCCGCCAAGGTGAGCGCCAATTTCTTGGTGCTCGTCATGCGCGCACCGGTCGGCACAAAGGTAGTATGCAGCCTGTCGTACTGACGTGCATAGCGGTCCAGCACATCGCGTGTGTCGTCCTGGGAACCGTCATTCACCACGATGACCTCGTATTCCTCATAGTCCTGGCTGAGCAGCGACTGCAAGTAAGCCTCCAGGTGCGCCGACTCGTTGCGAGCACAGACGACTACGGTCACACCGGGTTGTTGGTCGTTGGTCGTTGGTCGTTCGTCGTTCGATTTTTTTGCATGGCGTGCCACGGCGTCCAAGTACCGGATAGCAAAATACATCAAATACCCCCACAGCACGACGGCTACGGCGATCAGCACGTAGTCCCAAGCGTTCAGCGTAAGAATATATGTCAGCAGTTCATCACTCATTTTTGCTTTCGTTTCTACAGTTCACTCCAAATACGCCGCAAATTTACTAAAAATTTTGCATTTATGCAAATTTTTGGTTCTTTTTTTCGTGAATAATTATTCTCCGGCTATGTCGGAGTAGGTCTCTACGATCCGGTCCATAATAGCAAACACCTCTTCCCGGGTGTCGGCTCTGAGCAGGGCAATACGCGTCTGACGGAAGTCGGGCAAGCCCTTGAACACCGGCGAAGCGGCAAAGTGCCTGCGCGAATGGATGATACCCTTGCGTTCATCCCCTACCCACTTGATGGCGGCCTCGACGTGCTCTTTCAGTACCGCTACTTTCTCGGCCATCGTCCGCGGCGCCGGCAGCCCCTTCATCTCGGCAAAGAGCCATGGGCAACCGAAGGTAGCACGACCAATCATAATCGCATCCACGCCGTACCGCTCGAAGCATTCTCGAGCCCGTTCGGGGGTCGTCACATCGCCGTTTCCGATAATCGGGATATGCATGCGCGGGTTGGCCTTCACCGCACCTATCAGCGTCCAATCAGCCTCATCGCGATACATCTGCGCACGGGTTCGTCCGTGGATTGCCAGTTCCCGAATGCCGCAGTCCTGCAGCCGTTCTGCCAGATCGACGATAAAGGGCGTGCCATCCTCCAGATACAAGCTGTTCTGATCCCAGCCCAAGCGGGTCTTGACCGTCACAGGCGTCTGGACAGCATCCACTACGGCACGGGTGATCTCCAGCATCCTCGGTACGTCTCGTAGCAGACCGGCACCGGCTCCTTTGCCCGCCACTTTCTTAACCGGACAACCGAAATTGATATCGATGATATCCGGCCGGGCGGACTCCACGATACGGGCGGCATCGGCCATCGAGGCGGCATCCTTGCCGTAGATCTGAATCGCTACCGGTCGCTCCTCGTCGCGTATATGCAACTTGCGCATCGTTGACGGCACGTCACGCACTAGGGCATCCGCGTTGACAAACTCGGTATAGACCCGGTCCGCACCAAAGCGTTTGCACAGCAGACGGAAGGCCGGATCGGTCACGTCCTCCATAGGTGCCAAAAACAAACCGCCAGAAGGTTTGTTTTGGCAGACCGTTTCGCTGAAAGACCGTTCACTATCGTTCACAGAAAGACTCATTTGTTCAAACTCGGGTACGAGATTCGGTGATGATTGATTGCCAGCAGACGCAGTTTGAACACCTCGCGGATATCTTCTACGTCCTTGAAACTCAGCGGTGTCTCCGCAAACTGTCCATCTGCAATCTGGGTATCGATCATCGTGTCCACCATCTCGTAGATCTCCTCTTCGGAGAACTCCTTTAGACTGCGGCTTCGCGCCTCTACAGCATCGGCCATCATCAGTATAGCGGCCTCCTTGGTGCTCGGTTTCGGTCCCGGGTACTGGAACTCCAGTCGGTTGACCTGCTCATCAGGATGGGCGTTGACATAGTTATTGTAGAAATAGCGCACGAGGGACGTACCATGGTGGGTGGTGATGAAGTGGATAATCATCTCCGGCAGGTGATGCTTGCGCGCCAGTTCCTCGCCGTCGGTCACGTGTGACTTGATGATACGCACGGCCTCTTTCGGGTCGCACTCCAACAGCGGGTTATGTCCCGGATGCTGGTTCTCGATGAAATAGCCGGGATTCGAGAGTTTGCCTATATCGTGGTACAAGGCGCCGGTACGAACGAGCAGGGCGTTGGCGCCGATCGCCTTGGCGGCTTCCGAGGCCAGGTTGCTCACCTGCATCGAGTGCTGGAAAGTGCCCGGAGCTTCTTCGGCCAGGCGGTGGAGCAGGTCGGAGTTGATATCGGTCAGCTCCACCAGCGTGATCGAACTCAGCAGTCGGAAGGCCTTCTCAAAGAGGAAGATCAGTCCGTAGGCCGCAATGATCATCGCCGCATTGATAGCGAAGTTCAGATACATATACGGATTGATCGTCGCATACTCACCCGTCGAGGCGAAGGTATAAGCCGTATACGCCACGGCGTAGGTGAGCAGTATCCATCCGGCCGTCTGGGCCAACTGGCTACGACGCGTCATGTCGCTCAGGCTGCTCACAGCCACCATACCCGCAGCTATCTGCAGGAAGAAGAACTCCACCGGTGCCGGCACGATAAGCGAGACGATGAGCGTGGTCACGATATGCAGGAACAGCGCCGTGCGGGAGTCATAGAACACACGCGTGATGACGGGCACCCAAGCAAATGGGATAAGGTATATACTCAGACTCGTATACTGGAGCAGCATACACGACAGTACAATCACGATAGCCGCCAGCAGCGAGAAGAACAGCACCGTAGATATCGAATCCAGGTAGCGCGGACGGAACACCAGCAGGTACAGCACAAAGAGCGCCAGATACAGACATACCATGATCACGCGGCCTGTAGTACTCAGCGTGCGTTGGCGCGCCGTGATGGCATCGTTGTCGGCACAAGCCCGCTCTAGCGAGGTCAGCAGTTGGTATTTCTCTTCGGTCACCAGTTCGCCGCGGTCGATAATCTTCTCTCCCTCCTGAACGATGCCCTGCGTCGGAGCTATCTGGGCCTCCAGTTGGGCAAGCATGAAATTGGTCTGCGCCGTATCCAGCACGATAGTCGGTTGCACCTCCTCACCACGCTGTTCATAGGCCTGCTTGGGCGATAGTACACGGTAGGCCGGGTAGCGCGTCGACTGATGTCCATGAAGCAAAGCAATCCACTGGTAGCCACCCTCTTCCAGGTACTCGATATCGGCATGCGAGGCCACGAGCATCGTGTCTTTCTGGGCGGTGTCACGCACGAAGCACGGGGCAAAACCTGCCTTCAGTTCCTTGCGGTCAGCCTCCAGCTGTGCCGGCGTCTTGTAGATAGGGAAGTCGAACTCCGCCGTCACTTTCTCATAGCCCCAGGGTTTGCCCAGTTCCACGTGATAGCGGAACGACGCGTTATACCGCGGGAAAGCCAGTACGGTCACCACTACCAGCGCCACAAAACTCAGCGCCTGGATCACATGTTTCGTCAGATTGGATATCTTTGCCATAGTTGTTTGGAATTATCTTCGTTGTTTAAAAAACTGTTGCATCAGCGCCTTGCATTCCGCCTCCAGCACACCGGACGTGACACTGCACTTGGCATGCAGGGCTTTTGGCGCAAAACGGCTGAAGCCGCGTTTCTCGTCGGCGCAGCCATAGACCACGCGCCGTATCTGCGACCAACCGATAGCTCCCGCACACATCACGCAGGGCTCAACGGTCACATAGAGCGTGGCATCCGGCATATACTTGGCGCCCAGCGTCTGTGCAGCGGCTGTGATGGATTGGATCTCGGCATGTGCCGTCACGTCGCTTAGCGTCTCCGTCAGGTTGTGGCCGCGACCGATGATCTGGCCTTGGGATACAATCACGCATCCCACCGGTACCTCGCCCGCCGCATAGGCTTTCTCGGCTTCCAGCAACGCCAAGCGCATATAGCGCTCATCATCAGAGGAAATCGGAGCACTCTGAGTATTCCGAATACTCTGAGTAAACTCCCAGAGCGCCTCAGGATGCTCTTCCAGGTGGTTGCCGATGACCACGATATCCGCACCGGCATCATAGGCTGCCTGCATCTGTTCCTTCGTGCGGATACCTCCGCCCACGATGAGGGGGATATGTATCGCTTCGCGTACGGCACGAATCACCTCGGCGGGCACAGGATTCCGTGCGCCGCTTCCGGCCTCGAGATAGACGAGCTGCTTGCCCATCAGTTCGGCGGCGATACACGTATCTACGATGGTATCGATGTCGTCAGAAGGGATGGGTTTCGTACCCGTGACGCGCATCGTCGAAGTCTCCGTACCGCCGTCGATCAGGATATAGGCGGTAGGAATAACCTCCACTTTCGAATCATGGATGGCGCGTGCGGCGCGTATCTGCTGCCCTGCCAGGTACTCGGGATTCCGGCCCGACAGCAGCGATAGATATAGTATTGCATCCGCCTCCGGGCTGAACTGCGTGGCATCGCCCGGAAAAAGGACGATGGGAATTGAAATGAGGCCATTAGCTGTTAGCTGTTGGCTATTGGCAATTTTCGCCTTCAATTCGCGCACGAACGCCGTTGTAGAGCCGCCTGTAGAGCCGCCCACGAAGATATAGTCCGGCTTCGCCTCGGCCGAAAAACGGAGGCGGTCCAGGTCGGCTTTCTCAGGATCCAATAAAAGCGCGAGCCCTTTGCTATTTACCATTTGGTCATTTACCATTTATTTGTTTATCTGGCCATTTGGTCATTTCCACTCCATGGTTTCTACCATGCGCAGCACGTCTTGTTGAATATAATCGTATATAGGTGCCAACGAGTCGGCGTTGGGTCGGCAGTTACAGTAGATCGAAGCCCGGAAGAAATGGCGGGTCGAGTCGGTGACAAAGAACTGGCTCGGCGAAGCCGTGTTGCCCTGCAGGTTGAAGAGCACGCCCCACACCCGTGCCTCGGGATGGGCATACACGCGTTCCGGAATAGCCGATGCCTGCGACACATGCTTATAGACAAACCCCATCGCATCGTCGGTCAGTTCGCGCAGGTTACCCTGTACGGGTTTGTACGAGCAGTGGATATCGGCATTGAGCGTAGGATAATGCACATTGATCCAGTAGTCTTCGCCCTCGCCGGTACGGAGCACCACTTCGGCATTCTCCGACAGGCTGAAGTCGTACGGAAAATCCTTGCAGGGCTGGCTGCCATCCTTGGCCTTATACTCCGACAGCGGCAGATAGGCCGTATCGGGCACGGCTATATAGAAGTAGCCAAAGGGTTTCGGCACCGAACCTCCTCCGCACGAGGTCATCATGACCATCAACATACACCCTATTATAATAGAAAGACTACGTTTCATCGCACATTTATCCAAATTACGCTGCAAATATACGACAAAAATTGCAAATACGCAAATTTTTGCACCATTTTTAGGAGAGAAATAGAGTTTTACTCTATATTTTGACGAATAGGTGGCCGTTCAGGCTTGCAT
>JAFPLG010000058.1 GCA_017402895.1 Paludibacteraceae bacterium | reverse complement strand
TGCAATGGGCCACCGCAGAACAGCTGTGCGCCATCGAGGATGTAGGTCCGCAGATAGCCGAGAATATCGTGCACTACTTCGAGGACATGCGCAACGTAGAGATACTGGAGCGACTGCGTCAAGCAGGAGTGCAACTGGAGGCGAATGGCGAAGGGACAGAGGCGAATGTGTCGGACAAACTGGCAGGAATGACCATTGTAATCTCGGGTACGTTTAGCCAGCACAGCCGCGACGAATACAAAGAGATGATCGAAGCTAACGGCGGCAAGAACGCCGGCAGCATCAGCAAGAAGACGAGTTTTGTGCTAGCGGGCGAGAATATGGGACCCGAGAAACGCAAGAAAGCGGAGGCACTCGGAATCAGCCTCATGACGGAGGACGAATTCCTCGAAATGGTAAATGGCAAATGACCGGAGTGGCTCCGGAGCCAAATAAACAGAATATATTGTACAATGATGCTATATGAATAAGATCAAGGCATTTATTTTTCGTTTTTTTCAGCGCAGGCAACCGGCACGTCGTGCCAGTTTTCCGCACTATGACCAGGTGCGTAGTGTGCTGGTTATCTTCGAGAGCGACCTGCTGGAAGACAACCGCGTCGTGACCGAGACGATCCGCAAGAAACTGCTGGCCGACGACAAGGATGTCGTGCTGCTGGGCTACGCGCCCAAGAAGGAGATTCAGTCGCCTATCCTGCCCCAAAGTCGTATCATGGGACTGAAGGATCATAACCTGCTGGACATTCCCCGCAGTGAACTGGTAGAGTCGCTCCAACGCCGTCAGTACGACATGCTGATCGACTTGACGCAGACGCCTATCCTGCCCCTGCAATACATGACGATGTACGCGCGGGCAGACTTCAAGACGGGTATGCAACGCGAGAATGGTCTATTGGACTTCATGATTCAGACCGAACCGCAGGACAGTCCGTTGTTCCTATTCGACCAGATTATTTACTTCTTAAAGCACATACAGAGCAATGATTAAACTATATGGACTTGGAACGGCCCTGATTACGCCGTTTGCGCAAGACGGGAGTGTAGATTACGAGGCGCTGGACCGTCTGCTGGATCAGCAATTGACCGGTGACGTAGATTATATCGTGGTGCTAGGCACGACGGGCGAAGCCGTGACGCTCACGCCGGAAGAGCACGAAGAGGTGAGACGGTATATCGTGCGGTACGTGAACGGTCGTCTGCCGCTCGTACTGGGCGTCGGAGGCAACAACACGGCCGAAGTGGTAGAGCGAATACATCGTCTGTACGAAGAATTGGAGAGCGACTACACGGCTATTCTTTCGGTATGCCCGTACTACAACAAGCCCAGCCAGGAAGGCCTCTTCCAGCATTTCTGCAAAGTAGCCGAGGCCAGTCCTGTGCCGGTGATCCTGTATAACGTGCCGGGTCGCACGGGTGTGAACCTGCTGCCGGAGACAGTGATGCGTATCTACGAGGCACAGCCGGAGAAGATCATGGGTGTGAAAGAAGCCAGCGGCAACGTGGAGCAGATCAAGCATCTGATTGAGTTGGCGGCTCAATCACCATTAGCCGTTAGCCATTCGCCATTAGCCGTTATCAGTGGCGACGACGGCATCGCGTGCGAACTGATGAAAGCCGGCGCTGACGGACTGATATCGGTGGCGAGCAACGCCTTTGCCGAGGACTTCAACCGCATCGTGCACAACAACGACGAGACCTTGCAGGCCAAGTATACCGATATGGTTGGTTTGCTCTTCAAGGAGGGTAATCCGTCAGGCATCAAGACCGTGTTGGCACAGAAGGGCGTGATAGAGAATGTACTCCGTCTGCCATTAGTTCCCAATAGCGAAGCCGTACAACAACAGATCCACAAAGAACTGGACAGACTAAGCTAAGTAAGTGAGCAAGAGAAGCTGAGAGAAATGAAGAGTAGAATACTTACATATATATTGTTCGCGTGCGTGCCCGCACTCGCGTGCGCAGAGGGGAAAACGGAACTGATGCCGTTCGGCACGTTCGACTCGTGGGCTGTACGGCATATCAAGGAGTCGTTTATCCTGGGCGGCGAGACCAAGTCGATGTATTCGATTGGTCCGAAAGAGGAGATCAACGGTCCTACTCCCCTGCCCAAGCGGGGCAACTCGCCCTGGGGAACCAGCAACGCCTATGCCAAGGTGCTGGGTGTAGAGACCGTCAACATAACCGTCACACCCGAGAAGCACGGCAACGGCTATTGCTGCAAACTGGAGACAAAACTTCATACCATCAGCGCCATTGGTCTGAACTTCAACGCCGTTGCGGCCGGTAGTATCTTCACCGGCACAACAGCCGACCCGATGACCAGCGAGTTCACCACCGATCCGCGGGCAGCCATCAATATGGGCGTACCGTTCAAGAAGCGTCCGAAAGAGTTGGTACTGGACTACAAAGCCAAAATCGTGAATGGCGAAGTGGTTTTTGCCAATAGTTCGTCGATGGTAACCAAGCCCAAGGTGAAGGACGCGGCCCAGATTACGTTGCTGCTCCAGCACCGTTGGGAAGAGAACGGGCGTATCTTCGCCTATCGTGTCGGCACCGCCTCGCAGCGTATCACCCAGAGCACCAAGTCGTGGGTGAACAACCATCATCTGGAGGTGCGCTACGGCGACATCACGACGCAACCGAACTATAAGTCGTGGGAAGCACTGAGTTCACGCACGCACAAGGCTAAGAACAAAGCCGGCCGGATGGTATTTATCGAAGAGAAAGGTTGGCGTGAAGACCTGGAGCCGACGCATATCATCATCATGATCTCGTCAGGTTGTCTGCCGCCCTTCACGGGATGTATTGGCAATACGTTGTGGGTAGATAACGTTAGACTAGTATACTAGACGACTAGATATAAAAAAAATAGGCT
>JAFPLG010000057.1 GCA_017402895.1 Paludibacteraceae bacterium | reverse complement strand
GTTCGAGCCATAACGCCCGAAGCCTTAGCCGATTCGCTGAATCGCTGGGCAGACCTGCGTACACGCTGGTCGAGCAAGGTCAAAGTGGATCGCATCGAAACCAAAGGCAAGACCATCAGCGTCCATACAAACCGTTCGCTGAGTGGTCTGTCGTTGAGCGAAGAGCGTCTGGCTGAGTTGCGCAAGCGCGTAGCATGGTGGGTAGCGCGTGACACCTCCTACACCGCCCGCATCTACACAGAGAATACCGAGCTGGCCGAACTCATATCGGGCATGCATAAGGGTAATCCTAGACAATACAAATACCTGGATCGTACTCTGCGCACACCTATCCGCGGCCTTACACCACTCGATCTACCCGGTTCGCAAAACTGGCGGAATGGCCTCTACGACCGCTATATCGCCCTCTGGCCAAGTCATGGCACCTACTACAACCGAAAGCAGGAACTCTGGCGTTGGCAACGCGCTACCATGTGGACCACCGTAGAAGACCTCTATACTACAGAATACACACGTCAGATAGCCCGCATGATTGAAAATGCCGGAGGCATCGTGCTGCAGCCAAGGCCACGACTGGACGGACGCGACCTGATGAAGCGAGGTGACCAGTGGGTATTCGAGCAGAATGGCGATGCCTACCAGAAAGGCCGCAGCGGTATGCAACGTTGGCAGGAAGCCGCATGCGAATGGCTCAAATATGCCGGATTCCCAGATAGTATCTACGACTACTTCAAGGGTGAGAACGACTATAAATCGGATATGTACAGCCGTGGCAAATGGGTCAACTTCCTCGTTGGAGGCAGCGATGCTCATCCGGGCGGAGAAGGACTCGGCATTCCCGTAGATCTATGCCTAGCCATGCATACTGACGGACTCTCCGAACCCGACAACCACTCCATAGTGGGTACCCTGGCTATCTATTACACGAAAGGCGACGACAAGAAGACGACCTTCCCGAACGGCGTGAGCAGAAAGGTGAATCGCGACCTCTCCGACTACGTCCAGACCCAGATCGTCAACGACATACGCACGCTCTATTGTCCCCGTTGGACTCGCCGCATGCTCAACGACGCCAACTATGCCGAGTCGCGCATCCCGGAGATACCATGCGTGCTGATCGAACTACTGAGTCACAAGAACATGCCGGACATGATTTACGGGCTGAACCCTCAGTTCCGCTTCGATGCTTCGCGTGCTGTATACAAAGGTATCTTACGCTATCTGCATGCCCAAGCGGGTACTTCGCCCGTCGTACAACCCCTACCCGTCTGGCAATGCAGCGTAGAACGACTGCCGGAGACCGACACTCTATCGCTCAGTTGGCAAGCCCATCAGGATCCACTCGAACCAACGGCAGACCCAAGTTACTATGTCGTCTATATTCGCGAGAATGACGGCAAGTGGCAGTCCACTATCTGCGACTCTACGAATTATCGCCATCTGGCCCAACGCGGTACACGCTACGACTACTACGTGCTGGCCGGCAATGCAGGTGGATTGAGTTTCCCGTCCGAGACCCTCTCTGCATATTTGGCACCTAAAAAGGGAAAAAACGAACCGCCAATGTTGCTTGTCATCAACGACTTCAACTATACCGGTGGACCCGAGTGGTTCAACGACTCCACCTTTGCCGGCATCTTGCCCGGCAGTTATGCCGTAGAGGATGGTCTATATGGCGCCTATATAGGCGACCAGATCATCTTCGATCGCCGACTCGATTGGACCGACGACGACAACTGCGGCCACGGAATGTGCAATCGCGACTACCAACACATGATGACCATGGGTAACACCCATGACTATCCGGTTCAGCACGGACGCATACTGGCTGCGATGGGTTATTCGTACGTCAGCGCAAATATCACGTCTAATCCTACGCTCGACGAGTGCTATGCAGCGGTAGATATTATCTGCGGCAAACAACCTTACGACAAACAGAGTGTCATTCCATACTCGCTCCAGCGCCAGATACAATCCTACTTGGCCCATTATGGCCGCGTGCTCCTCTCCGGCAGTTATCTGGGATCAGGCATGCACAACTCGTCGGAAAAGAAATGGTGCGAACGGCAGTTACACTATAAATATCGTGCTCCGCGATCTTGCCATAACGGGCAACTGGAAGCCGAGCAGGAATGGCTCGGTGTGAAGCAGATTGAACTATGGCAACATCCCGCCGACACCCACCTCTTTGCCGAGTCGCCCGAGAGCCTCGAACCTGTGAACGGTGCCGTTCGGCTGGGCAATTATGCCGATATGCGTATCCCGTTTGGCATTGCGTGGAAGAGTTATGTGAGCAAGAAGAACCCGCAACAAGCACGCACTGTCGTGTTTGGGTTCCCGCTGGAGTGCAGTCCGCAGTTCGCAACACTTTATCGTGCGTCGATTCACTACCTGCTGGAGACCGACAATCCTAAGAAGAAAAAATAAGCCAAAAGCCCATGAAGAAGAAAAACCTGCCGATATTTGAGAACATCACCATCACCGACGTAGCCGCAGAAGGCAAGGCGTTGGTGCGCATCAACGACATGGTTACGTTTGTGTCTAACTGTGTGCCGGGCGACGTAGTGGACCTGCAGATCACGAAAAAGAAACACTCGTTCATGGAAGCCAAAGTGCTACGACTGGTCAAGCCGAGCGACATCCGCTGCGAGGCACGATGCAAGCATTACGGCTTGTGCGGTGGATGCAAATGGCAGATACTGCCCTACGAGGAACAGCTCCGCTACAAGCAGCAACAAATAGTAGACAACCTGACCCGTATCGGCAAGATTGCGTTGCCCGAGATAAGTCCTATTCTCGGAAGCAAGCAGACATACGAATATCGCAACAAACTCGAATTCACCTTTGCCGACCGCAAATGGCTACCATGGGAGCAGATAGAAGCTGCCGGCGGATTGGATCATATCGATACCACCTGCGGTTTGGGATTTCATATTCCGAACTGCTTTGACAAGGTGCTGGACATAGAGGAGTGCCACCTGATGCCGGACATCAACAACCGCATTCGAAACGGCATCCGCGACTACGCCAAGGCGCATGAGATGAGTTTCTACAACGAGCGTACCCACGAGGGGCTGCTTCGCACGATGATTCTGCGTTCGAACCACAAGGGCGAATTGATGCTCATCGTGGTCTTTGGCTCCGAACTAAAGGCGAATGACCAGTGGCTAAAGGCTAAAGGACTCCTGGATTTCTTACACAACGAATTCCCCGAGATCATCTCCCTGCTCTATGTCGAGAATCTCAAGATGAATGACACCATCGGTGATCAGGAGGTTAAGGTGTACTACGGACAAGATTATATCATCGAAGAGATGGACGGTTTGCAATTCAAAGTAGGTCCGAAATCGTTCTACCAAACCAATACCGAGCAGGCTTACGAACTATATAAAGTAGCACGAGATTTCGCAGAACTGACCGGCAAGGAGTTGGTTTACGATCTATATACTGGGACGGGAACCATTGCCAATTTCGTGGCACGTCAGGCCCGTCAAGTTATCGGCATAGAATACGTACCGGAAGCAATAGAAGATGCAAAAATTAACTCGAAGATTAATAAAATCGAAAATACAAGCTTCTTCGCAGGGGATATGAAAGATATCCTGAATGATGCGTTCGTAGCAAAATATGGCCGTCCGGACGTGATTATCACCGATCCGCCCCGTGCCGGCATGCATGAAGACGTAGTGAATGTCATCCTTAATGCCGAACCCAAACGTATCGTCTATGTCAGTTGCAATCCGGCAACGCAAGCTCGTGATTTGGCGCTTCTGGACGCCAAGTATCGGGTAACAAAAGTGCAACCCGTAGACATGTTCCCGCATACTCAACACGTGGAAAACGTCGTACAGTTGGAATTGAAAATTAAAAATTAAAAATTACGAATTCCCGAGAATCATGAACTTTTTGCTGATACTATTTGTCTATTTCGTTAGTTTCCTGGATAAACCCGAAAAGACCGCTCCACAGTTATCCCCCAGAGCTATTGAGCAGCGCCAGAAATGGAATATCCCAACAGATCAGATGGACTATCCCGTCAGCCCCATGTATATGGATAGTCTGCGTCGCATGGGCGTAAAAATCTACCACAAGAGTCGCTGGTTCAATGGCGTGACGTGTGAGATGAATGAGACTTTGGCCAAGAAAGTCGGCGGTCTCAGTTTCGTAACGAGTGTAGAGATGACGCGTGACGACAGTCCGGCAATCTATGGTGTACAAAAACGGCGAATGGCGAATGGCGAATGGCTAACGGCTAATAGCTCAGGTAATTGGACCGACGAGCAATTGGCGCTCTACAACCTACCCAAACTGCATGAGGCGGGGTTCGAAGGACAAGGTATTCTGTTGGCCGTCTGCGACGGGGCGTTCTATAATGCCAATACGATGAAGTGTTTTCGTCAGAGTCAGGAACTCGGTCATTTTGACTTCACGGACGACGGCGATAGTTTCTACGGTTCGTCCGGCACGCACGGTTCGGAGTGTCTGAGTCTGATTTCCGGAATCTTATCGGACGAATATGGCGGTTACTACGGAGCTGCTACACGCTCCAACTATTACCTGATGCGTTCGGAAGAGATGCCCAAAGAGAGTCCGAAAGAGATGGACAATCTGGTCGTAGCACTCGAAACAGCCGATTCGTTGGGCGTGAATATTTTCTCCGCTTCGCTGGGTTATGCCAAGTTCGACAATGATGAGTGGACACTGGATAAGGAGAACGATCTGGACGGCAAGACCACTCGCTGCAGTCAGGCCGCCACTATCGCTGCACGCAAAGGCATGTTGGTGTGCATCGCAGCCGGTAACGAAGGAAATAAAGACTGGCGCACAATTAGTGCGCCGGCAGACGCAGACAGCATACTGGCTGTAGGAGCCGTAGGAATAGATAGCGTTGCAGGAGTCTTCTCCAGTTTTGGTCCTTCGTCGGACGGACGAATCAAGCCAGAAGTGTGTGCGATAGGCGTACAAGCGACTGTAGTTCAACCGGTTGGCGATATGATTATCACGGGCAACGGCACCAGTTTTGCTACGCCACTTCTGGCTGGCATGGCCGCCAGTCTATGGTCGGCACTGCCCGATGAAAATGCGATGCAGATACGCGAACGAATTATTCGTAGTGCCCATCGATATGAGCATCCCGATCGTCAGAACCATATCGGTTACGGCATCCCAGATGCATGGAAAGCCTATACGATGAAACGGACAGAGGGGTTACCGCTGACGGATGACGGGGTTGAGGAAAAGCCACAGAAGATCCTGCGCGACGGACAGATCATCATTCTGCGGGGTGAATCGGAATATACCGTAATGGGCACAAAAAAAAGGTAGGCTAACTACATCGCACCGCTACAACCTCCTACCCTTGCTTCGGTCAAGACCTGGGGGAATTCAGAGGGAGCTGGTCGTGCAGCACCTACCTATAGGATGCTTTTTGGGGAAAAGCGGGTGCAAAGGTACGGCTTTTTTTTGACATACACAAATTTTTGAAGAAAGTTTTTTTTCAAAATCACGGAATAATATACTTTGTATATTATAGGGTTGGGTGGGATACGATATACATAGGACATACATAGGACATACATATGTCATAACCCCGTCATCTGCGTAGCATCAGTATTCCATCTGCGGACCGTCTGCGGATCATCTGCGGAGAATCCCCT
>JAFPLG010000003.1 GCA_017402895.1 Paludibacteraceae bacterium | reverse complement strand
GCCTGGCCAAGGAGAAAGGATGCTGCTCAATCGAATCCATCATGGAGGCTCGTCACAATGCCGTGCAGATGGGATTTGAGCACCATATTGTGGACTATAGGGACACGTTCCGCGAGCAGGTGATCAGCAATTTTATCTCAGAGTATAACTGTGGCCGAACCCCCAACCCCTGTGTGCTCTGCAACTCGCATATCAAGTGGGGACGGATGCTTGAGATGGCCGACGAACTGGGATGCGACTATATCGCTACTGGCCATTATGCCCGTATTTCGGAGCAGGACGGACACCACTATCTGCGCTGCGCCGTGGATACGAAGAAAGATCAGACCTACTTCCTTTGGCGACTCACCGAAAAGCAGCTCAGCCGAACCATTTTTCCGCTGGGAGACCTCCGCAAGGACGAGGTGCGCGAAATAGCTCGTCAGCA
This sequence comes from Paludibacteraceae bacterium, assembly GCA_017402895.1. Taxonomy (GTDB): domain Bacteria; phylum Bacteroidota; class Bacteroidia; order Bacteroidales; family Paludibacteraceae; genus Colicola. The sequence continues at coordinate 5,319 of JAFPLG010000003.1, read as the reverse complement.
TGGCTATGTCAAGCTGGCCGAGAAACGCGAGAGCCAGGAGATATGCTTCGTGCCCGACAACGACTATCGTCGTTTTTTGCGCGACGAAGGCATCCAAACGCAACCGGGCGACTATGTCGATGCCGATGGAACCATTCTCGGACGGCACGAGGGATTCCAAAACTATACGATCGGTCAGCGTAAAGGACTCGGTATCGCACTGGGGAGTCCACGTTTTGTCACCCGTATTGATGCGGAGCAGAACCGCGTCGTGCTGGGCGATCGGGATGACCTGCTCACCACCCATGCCACGGCCGATCAAATCATGCTGATCGACCCCGACAGACTGCGCCAAAACCCTGTAGTCCAAGCTCGTGTACGTTACCGCTCCGCTGCCGTAGAAGCCAGGGTGGAGATAGATGACAACCAACTCTCGCTCCATTTCCATGAACCCGTATGGGGCGTCACACCCGGCCAGTCACTCGTCCTCTACCAGAATGACCTGGTTGTAGGCGGAGGAATCCTGAAAAATTGAAAATTCGGGTTGCATTTTTCTTATAATTTGACGAATTTGGTACATTTATTTGCACATATGCAAAATAAATAGTACCTTTGCAGCCGTTTTTGATTTTTTCGACATGAAACGTTCGTTATTTGTATTAGTCTGTCTGCTGGCATCAACGCTGTTGATGGCTCGCGATATACGCTATGCCTTCCTGGGCGATAGCAATACGTGGAATGGTGGTGTGAACTGCCAGAACGAAGAGAGCTGGTGCTATTGGTTTCTTCGTGGGATGCAACCGGCCGAAGGATACAACCTCTCCCGTTCGGGTGCTACGTGGACCAATACCATCGAGACACTCCGTGCACCGCATGACAGTACAGCTGTTTTGAGCCCTCAGAACGTCATCTTCAACCAGGTGGTTCGCCTGCTCCGTAAGGTGCAACTCAAGCAACTGTCCGAACCCGATGTGATTATCATCATGGCCGGCACCAACGATGCGTGGTTTGAGCAGAAACGCCCCGGTATGTGGGACATGACCGTAGAAGAGGCTTTTGCCATCAGCTCGGATGAACTGATGAAGCGTGAACCGGGTGAGATCACCTCGCTCGCACTCTCGATTCGTTATGCCGTAGAGACGCTCCAACGGGCTTTCCCGCTGGCCGATATCGTGCTGCTCACACCGCTGCCAACGACCAAGGCACCGCGTGAGAAACTGCTCCGTGTATGTGAGGTCATCGACGGATGCGGACTGTCTGTCGGCCTGCCTGTGATCCACTTGGAGAACGAGACTGTAGAAACCAAAGACGGAGTACATACCACACCGGTCGGTGCACGCCGACTAGGGCAGAAACTATCTTCTATTATCACGCGTTATGGTGTTCGCTGATCTGTTCTTCCTCTTTGGCTTCCTGCCGGCATTTGCTATCTCTTACCTGCTGGCCAAACTGCTGGACAAGGGATTTTCATCCTTCCGCTGCCGAAACTGGGTACTCGTCATCTTCTCGCTCATCTTCTACGCCTGGGGAGAACCCGTCTACGTACTCCTGATGCTGGGATGCGTACTGATGAATTATCTGGCAGGACTTGTTATCGACCGGGCTAACCGCGGTTGGCGTGTTACGGCACTGGTGATAGGACTTATCTGTAATATCGGTGTGCTGGGCGTATTCAAGTACGCCAACTTCGTAGCCGAGACACTCACCGGTTTCGGACTGCCAGTGAGCAATCCGCATATCGCCCTGCCGATAGGTATCAGTTTCTATACCTTCCAGTCGATTAGCTACCTCATCGATGTCTACCGTCGTGAGTCGCCGGCCCAAAAGCGCTTCTCCAATCTGCTGCTCTATATATCCATGTTCCCGCAGTTGATTGCCGGTCCTATCGTTCGCTACGACACTGTGGCGCGTGAGATAGAGGATCGTCACGTAGGCGCTGATGATATAGCCGAGGGATTATACCGCTTCGTGATCGGTCTGGGCAAGAAAGTGATCATTGCCAACCAGATATCGGTCATTAGCGACCAACTGCTGGGCAAACTGACCGAACAGACTACGACGCTGGGTGCGCTAACGGGTCTGCTGGCTTTTGCACTCCAGATCTATTTCGACTTCTCCGGCTACTCCGATATGGCAATCGGTATCGGACGCTGTCTGGGCTTCCATTTCAAGGAGAACTTCAATCATCCGTACTGCTGTACCAGCATCACCGATTTCTGGCGCCGTTGGCATATGTCGCTCGGTAGTTTCTTCCGCGACTATGTCTATATCCCGCTCGGCGGAAACCGTCGTCACCAACCGCTCAACATCCTCATTGTGTGGTTCTTGACCGGTCTATGGCATGGTGCCAGTTGGAACTTTGTCGTATGGGGCCTCTACTTCGGTGTCATCGTAGCTGTGGAGAAATTCACGATCGTCAAATTGGAGAAATACCGCTGGGCACACCCGATGCTGCATATCTATAGCCTGGTATTGGTATTGCTGGGCTGGGGATTGTTCTATTTCGACGACTGGCAGCAACTCATCCTCTACTACCGTCAGCTCTTTACGGCCGGTGGCGGATTCGACTTCCTGACGCAGTCGCTGCTGATGAATAAACTGTGGCTCTGGGTGCTGGCCGTAGTATGCTGTCTGCCTCTGCGCGACTGGCTGCAAAGCCTCGTTAAGAACGAGACGGTACGTATGCTCACACGCCTCCTGGTGTCGATTATCATCATTGGCGTGAGCATCGCCCTGCTCGTTGGTGCCACCAACAACCCCTTCCTCTATACGAGGTTTTAATCTTGAGTTTTTGAATTTTTTAATTTTTCATTTGTTGTGAAACAAAGCTACGTCTATATAACAATCATGATTGCCCTGCTGCTGGGCATCCTGACGGTCTTCTATGTGCTGCCGCGTCCTACGTTCTCCGAACTGGAACGACGCGAACTGACCGAACAACCCGCATGGCCCTCGTGGGAGTCCGACTCGCTCCGGAGCGGACAGTATACCGCAGAGGTGGCCCGTTGGTTTTCCGATACGGAACCCTTCCGCGAGCAACTGCTTCAGTTGAGCATGCTCATCGACCGCTATATGGGTCTCAAACTGGGTTCCCGCGACGAGCAAGTCACCTTCCATGCAGCTGATCAGCAGAGTAACGAAGGCGCTGATGCCGAGGAACTGGGTATCACCAACGATCGCGAGATAGAGGCTTATGAGAATAAGCAGAATGCCGACGAAGCCGCTAAGATAGCCGGCGCCGGTATTATCGTGTGCGGCCCCGAGGGACAGGTACGTGCGATGAGCGCCTACCATGGCACCAACGGCGGCAGCAAGTACGCACAGGTCTGCAACGAATACAAACGTGCCTTCCCCGACGTGAATGTCTATTGTATGGTCATTCCTACGGCCGTTGAGTACTATTGTCCGGATGCTGCCAAATCGAGCACCAAGTCCCAACTGACAACTATCCGCAATACCTATTCGCTGCTCGACGACTCCGTCAAGGCCGTAGATATCTATACCGTGCTGGGTAATCATGCCTCAGAGGATATCTTCCTGCGCACCGACCACCACTGGGCTCCACTCGGCGCCTACTATGCAGCCGAACGTTTTGCTAAGGTGGCCGGCGTGCCGTACCGTCCGCTCAGCGCCTACAACCGCGAGGTGGTGCATGGCTTTGTCGGCACGATGTACGGCTACAGCCATGATATCAGCGTCCGTCAGTCGCCCGAAGATTTTGTCTACTATACCCCCAAGGACTCCGACTATGAGACGACCTATGTGGTCTATACCGTCGATAAGTCCTATCGCGTCACCGACGAAGCAGCGGCCTACCGTGGCCAGTTCTTCGGCCATTTCAAGGACGGCAGTTCGGCGGCCTATTGCGTCTTTATGGGTGGCGATAGCAAGATCACCCAGGTGCGCACGTCCCAGAAGAACGGACGCCGCGTGCTCATCCTCAAGGACAGCTTTGGCAACGCACTCGTAGGCTACCTGTTCGGTTCGTTCGAAGAGGTACACGTAGTGGATGGACGGTATTTTACGAAGAATATGCGCGAATACGTTGAGCAGAATGGTATCACCGACATTCTGTTCTGCAACAATGTGTTCAAGGTATACGGAGGCGGCGCGAACTATATGCAGTTCCTCACCCAGAAGAGCTGGCCGTACAAGGGACGCAATCCCGCTACGCCTAAAGAAGTTTCTCAAGCGCAATAAGCGTCAGTCGGCTCAGTCCGTATTCATCCAGATCCCGTAGGGCTACAACGCGTGTATCGGGCAGATTAGGCAGTTCACGGACTGCCTTTTTTTGGAATCTGGCGTAGAGGCGCTGATGACTCAGAATATGCTTTAGGTCGATACTCTGTGTTCCCTTTTCGGCGGGCAACAGACCGTTCTCCGACTCTCGGAGCGGAAACTCCCATAGATGATGCCATATATCCCGTTCGGTGCGCTGACGTATCAGCGTATAGACCGTGCCCTCACGCTCTGTGAGATAGATGGTGTAGTTCAGGTAACGGTCACGCAGCACCGGACGTGGCTTTCTTACCGGTAGCAGCTGTGCCGTACCGTGCGCGTAGGCCTGACACAGATCGCTTAGCGGACAGGTCAGGCAGCGCAGTTCACCCGTCTCCGTATCCGTGAGCGTAGGCGTACAATGCAGTGCGCCGAGTTCCATCAGCGCTGCGTCGAACAGCCCGGGATGCGCTCGGTCCAAGATGGTCTCGATACATTCGTGAAACAGCCGCTTGCCGGCCGAGGTGTCGAAAGCCTCCTCGATATCAAACAGACGAGCCACCACACGATAGACATTACCATCCATGGCCGGGTAGGGCATATCGTAGGCAAAAGCAGCGATCGCTCCCGCTGTATAATCACCTATGCCGGGCAGAGAACGAATATCCTCAAACCGTGTGGGGAAGGGGGCCCAGCCACGCTCTACGATCATCTGCGCAGATTTATATAGGTTTCGCGCGCGCGAATAATAACCCAGCCCCTGCCACGCTCTCATCACTTCCTGTTCGTCAGCCGCGGCCAGCGCTTCCACCGTAGGCCAACGCTCTATGAATCGCAAGTAGTAGTCCATGCCCTGCATGACACGGGTCTGCTGCAGTATGATTTCGCTCAACCATATGCGATAGGCATCCCGTGTTTCACGCCACGGCAGAACACGATGATTTTGTTCCCACCAGGGGTATAATTTCGTATATAAATGGGTCAAATTCATATATTTAGCATCATTTTGGGTGCAAAATTACAAAAAAATCATGAAAAAAACGATTTTTTTTGCGAAAAACTTTTGTATTTCAATAATTTATAGTAACTTTGCACGATTTTTTGAAAAATAACACATAAATT
>JAFPLG010000056.1 GCA_017402895.1 Paludibacteraceae bacterium | reverse complement strand
CTCCGCTCATACGATGCAGTTGTACGTGGATAGGAGCCACATCCTGGCCATACGAGTCATATATCGTCATCGTCATGTAGGCAGCTTTACCTAAGAAGCTGTTTTTCATAGCGCCGATGGTATAATAAATGACATTTTTGTACCTTTGCACAAATTTTGTGACTATGCAATTTACACACTTACATGTACACTCGCATTACTCCGTGCTGGACGGGATGTCGAAGGTGACGGACATCGTGGATAAGTGTCTAAGGACCGGCATGAATTCCGTGGCGCTGACCGACCACGGCAACATGTACGGCATCAAGGAGCTACTGGATTACTGCAAGAAAATCAACGGCAAGGCTAAGGACGAATGGCTAAAGGCAGAATGGGCGAAAGAACATGACCCGGAAAGCGAACCTAATAAAGAGTGGAAGAAGGAAAAAGGCAAGGAGTTTGTGCCTATCTTCAAGCCTATCGTGGGATGCGAGGCCTACTGTGCCCGTCGCGGACGTCACTCGATGAAGGACGACAAAGCTACCAACGGCGAGGGACGGCAGTACCTCATTGACCGTTCTGGATGGCACCTCATACTGCTGGCCAAGAACATGCAAGGGTATAGGAATCTATGCAAGATAGTGAGTGCGGGATTCATGGCGGACGCGTTTAACTACACGCCGCGTATCGACAAGGAATTGCTGGAACAGTACCACGAGGGAATCATCTGCAGTTCCGCCTGTCTGGGTGGTGAGTTGCCGCAGAAAATAATGGCGAAAGGCGAAAGGCTAAGGGCTAACGGAAACATAAGCGAACTCATCGAGCAGGGCGTATTTGCGGAGGCGGAGGAGACGGTACGATGGTTTAAGAACCTATTTGGAGAGGACTATTACATCGAGCTGCAACGTCACGAGACCCAAAAACCGGGAGGTGACCAGGATGTCTATCAACGTCAGAAGGAAGTCAATCCCGTGCTGATTGAATTGGCTCGGAAGTACAATGTCAAGTTGATTTGCACCAACGATTCGCACTTTGTGGACGAGGAGAATGCGGAGGCGCACGACCGGTTGATATGCTTGAGTACCAACCACTTTGTGGACGACTCGGATCGTATGCATTATACCAAGCAGGAGTGGCTCAAGACGCCGGAAGAGATGGAAGCCATCTTCAGCGACATCCCCGAGGCGATGGAGAACACCCAGGAGATAGCCAACAAAGTGGAGATATACGATATCGACTCGGATCCTATCATGCCTAAGTTCCCAATACCGGAGGAGTTTGGTACAGAAGAACAGTTTGGCGGCCGTCTGCAGCTAGAGAGTGCATATCTACGTCATCTGACCATGGAGGGCGCGCTAAAGCGCTACGGAAAGGAGCGGTTGGAAACGGACGAGGTGCTAAAAGAGCGTATTGAGTTTGAGCTGAATACAATTATCTCAATGGGTTTCCCGGGCTATTTCCTGATTGTGATGGACTTCATCCGTGCAGCCCGGGAAGAACTGGGTGTGAGTGTAGGTCCCGGTCGTGGATCGGCCGCCGGATCGGTCGTTGCATACTGTCTGAGGATCACGGATCTGGACCCGCTGAAGTATGACTTGCTGTTCGAGCGTTTTCTGAATCCCGACCGTATCTCGCTGCCGGATATCGATACCGACTTCGATGATGCCGGGCGTGGCAAGGTACTGGACTGGGTGAGCAAGAAATACGGCGAGACGCACGTAGCGCATATCATCACATACGGCAAGATGGCGGCTAAGTCGGCCATTGCGGATGTAGGACGTGTGCAACGCGTGCCGCTATCCACCGTGAACGAGATAAAGGGCTTTATCCCCGATCGCGGATTCCCCGATAACATCAAGGACGAGAAGGGCAAGTCGCCCAAGGTGAACCTGAAGAACTGCTACAAGTACGTCGAAGAATTGCGAGATATCTACCGCAACGGCGATGCCGACTTGCGCAGTATGCTGGAGTACGCGAAGCAGCTGGAAGACACCATCCGTCAGGTGGGCGTGCATGCCTGCGGTGTGATCATCGGAGCGGACGACCTGACGAATTTTGCACCGCTCTCGAGCGTAGAAGATAAGGTGACGCACAAACGCGTGCTGGTGACGGAATACGACGGACACGTCGTGGAGAGCGTGGGACTAATCAAGATGGACTTCCTTGGACTGATCACGCTAACGATTATCAAGGAGTGTCTACAGAATATCAAGAAAGCCCACGGCATTGACATCGATATCGACCATATTCCTATCGACGATCCGGAGACCTACCGGTTGTTCCAGGAAGGACGAACCGTAGGTGTGTTCCAGTTTGAGTCGGCCGGTATGCGCAAATACATGAAGGAACTGAAGCCGACCGTCATGGGCGACCTGATAGCGATGAACGCACTGTACCGCCCGGGACCGATGGATTATATCCCGCAGTTTATCCGACGCAAACAGGGCACAGAACCCGTAACGTACGACATACCGGTGATGGAGAAATACCTGAAGGATACCTACGGTGTGACGGTATATCAGGAGCAGGTGATGCTACTGAGTCGTCTGCTGGCCGACTTCACCCGTGGCGAGAGTGACAAGCTAAGGAAGGCGATGGGTAAGAAGCAGATGGCCATTCTGGAGCAGCTGAAGGGCAAGTTCATGACCGGTGGCAAGAAGAACGGCTACGACCTGAAGGTGCTGGACAAGATTTGGCACGATTGGGAGAAATTCGCTTCGTACGCCTTCAACAAGTCGCACGCCGCCTGCTACTCGTGGGTGGCCTACCAGACAGCCTACCTCAAAGCCCACTACCCCGCCGAGTTCATGGCCGCCAACCTGACGGTGTCGAAGGACGACATCAAGGAGGTGACGAAGTTCATGGACGAATGCAAGGCAATGCGCATCCAGGTATTGGAACCGGACGTGAACGAATCGGAACTGAACTTCACGGTGAACAAAGAGGGCGACATCCGCTTTGGTCTGGGTGGCATCAAGGGCGTAGGCGAAGGAGCCGTAGAGGCTATCATCACCGAACGGGAGAAGAACGGCAAGTACAAAGACGTATTTGATTTCTTGGAGCGAGTGAACCTGCAGGCATGCAACAAGAAGACCGTCGAGTCGCTGGCGCTGGCCGGTGCATTCGATTGCTTCGAGGACATCTATAGAGAGCAGCTGGTAGGCATCAACAGCAAGGGAGAGAACGTACTGGAGACCCTGATGCGTTATGGCAATAAATACCAGCAAGACAAGCAGCAACAGGAGAACTCGCTGTTTGGCATGTTTGGCGACGAGGCCATCGAGATACAGAAACCCGAGTTGCCACGCGTGCCGCGATGGAACGCTATCGAGCGACTGAACACTGAGAAATCGCTCATCGGTATATTCCTGTCGGCCCACCCGCTGGATGACTATGAGTTTGAGGTGAGGGAGATGTGCTCGCTGACAGCAGAAGAGCTGAACCGTTTCGATGGCTGGCGTACACCAGACGCACGCAAAGCAGCAGCCAACACGACAAACGAAGAGGAAGAGGAGGACGAAGAGGAAGTAAAGATCACTCCCGAGGAGTTTATTGCCAAGTACAAGAACCAGCCCATCCACTTTGCCGGTATCATCATCGAGGCGCAGGACCGCACCTCGCAGAAAGGTAACGCCTACGGACAATACGTGATTGAGGACTATACGGGCAGCTTCCGCTTTGTGCTCTTCGGCCAAGCCTACGAGCAATGTGCTGCGCTACTCAAGCCGGATCGTTATGTCTATGTGACCGGTCAGATCCAGCAACGCGGTATGGGCCAGAGTTGGTTCAAGGAGCGTCCGGACGACAAAGCCGAGTTTGAACTGGCCATCACGCAGGTGGAACAACTCAACGACGTGCAGAACCGTCACCTGGAGAAAGTGACTCTCCAGATTCCGCTGGAGCAGATCTCGCCGGATCTGGTAGATGAGTTGGCCGATATGTGCGAACAGCATCCAGGCAGCACAACGCTCAACCTGCAAGTGGTGGACGAGCAACAGAAGACTGCCCTGACATTCATGGCCAAAAGCGCTAAGATACATATCGACCATACGTTCTACCACTGGCTGCAACTCAAGCAGATGGACGGAGTGCTCCGACTGATCGTAAAATGAGTTATCCGGAAGCCATAGATTACCTCTACGCCTCGCTACCCGTTTTTCACCTGACGGGCGGCCAAGCCTATAAGCCCGGACCGGAAAACACGCTGGCGCTGATGGCCCATCTGGGTAATCCCCACAAACGCGTGCGTACCATTCATATCGCCGGCACCAACGGCAAGGGAAGTACGTCCCACCTGATAGCAGCTGTATTGCAATGCGCGGGACTGAAGACCGGGCTATATACCAGTCCGCATTTGGTGGATTTTCGCGAACGGATACGCGTGAACGGGGAGATGATACCAGAGCAAACCGTGTGCCGGTGGGTAGAAGAGAATCGCGGATTTCTGGACGAACTGAAGCCCTCGTTCTTTGAGACCAGTTTTGGCATGGCTATGTGGTACTTTGCGCAAGAGCAGGTGGATATAGCCGTTATCGAAACCGGGTTGGGCGGAAGACTGGATGCCACGAATATCATCACGCCCCTACTCTCGGTCATCACCAATATAGGGATGGACCACACGGAGTTTTTGGGTAACACCTTACAAAAAATCGCGCGCGAGAAGGCGGGTATTATCAAAAGGGGCG
>JAFPLG010000055.1 GCA_017402895.1 Paludibacteraceae bacterium | reverse complement strand
TGTCCGGTTTGAATCTGTTCAATGCCTTGGTAGTAGTCCTCAAGGGTCGGGTAGATACCGTTCAGCATGATGTACGGCTCGTAGTCTATGTCAGAGAAGACACCGCCTTCGTAGAGCATCTCCGCCTGAGAGGGATAGATATAGCATTTGGCGGCATAGATACCGAAATTATCTTGCGTGTCAAAGCCGGTGATATTGATCTTGAACGCCTGGTTAACGAGGAAGCCTTCGTCCAACAATTCGCCGTACTCCGTACGTTTTTCGAAGCGGAAGGTGAGCAGCTTGCCGGGCTTGTAGGTCATGGCGGTCAGATCCAATGAGGAAGCGTCCGAACTGGCGATCAGTTCGCCCTTCTCCGTGAGAACATCGACATGCAGCGCATTGACGTTCAGATCTTCCGGAACATAACTGCCGATTGCCATCGTGATGTTCTTGATGTAGAGCGGCGTCTGCGGTTGGTTATAGTGAACGGTGAGTCCTAACGGTTTGACGCGCGTATAGGTCATCGAGTCACCCGACAAGTCCGCCTTGGGAACGGATACGGAGTCCACCGTATATTCGCTCGAACCGAACAGGTAGGATACGTATCCGTCACCGGCGATGTTTTCAATCAGATCGATGCTCACGCCCGCTTGGGTAGTGCTGATAGCGTTCGTCAGCGGCCACAGACCGTCCGAGGTGTTACCGCTGGGCAGTCCACCGGCTGCAATGGGGCAGGTTCCCTTCGTGGGATCGGCAGCCGAACTGAGCATAAGGTAACTCATCTCCGTACCGTCACTGTAACGGACGGTCTGAAGCGGAGTAGCGTGGTGCCAGAAGCCCTCATCGCCATTAATGTCTTTGTAATAGGTATATCCGCCGCTGGCAAGAATAGTGTCGCAGAAATTACCCCTCTCGTCAATGCCGTAGTTGGCACCTTCGTTATTGGACGGGTACTCTTTGATGAACTCGGTTAGATATTTGATAGACTTGTAGCCGGAATGTAAGTTGATCCATTTCCAACAGGGAATGGAATCCGACCAACCGCCGATCACACCCGGATTGCTGATGAACGTGCCTTTGCCTTTCTCATCCATACCGAGGAACATTGTGCCGGCAGGGTTCAGATAACCGATGGATATATCCACCTCAGCCTTTTGTGCTGCCGGTGCAGCCTTCGGAGCGCTCGGCTTGACGGTCTCGTCCACATAGACGTCCTGACCCATACTGCGGGCGTTCTTCAGAGACTCCAGAAAATATTCGGAGTGCTGGAACGGCGTGTTAGGCACTTTCTCTTGTGCTTGCGCATAAAGGAAAGCACTTGCAATAACTATGAATGTAAGAATCTTTTTCATCTCTGTTTCGTGTATTAAAGTTCAAACCATTACATGATTATTCGTTCGGCTTTGATATGAATAGCAGAACCGTTGGTCTTGCCGTTCAGCATGAGCTGCGTCATGTTGAGCGCAGAGCCGGTGAACGACTGCGGCGTGAACGTGTCGCAGAAAATATCGCAGAACTGTTTCGCACCGCCGTCTCCTCCCTGGTCAGCGCCGTCGTCGATACGCAGGAGAAGCGGAAGGAGGTCTTCTTCGTACGATTTGTAGCTGAACTTGATGGTTTCGCTCGTGACGGTCGAATTGAAATCAATCTTGCCGCTGAACTGCTTGCCCTCCGCATTGTAGTTGATACGAAGCGCATAGTTTCGGATACGTGTACCCATCATGCTCTGGGTGATGTAGCACTCATAGGCGATGTCGGTGATCTCGGCGCCGTATTGGCTGGCTGTCTTTTTGATGGCTTCCACCTTCGCGTTGGTCTGCGCATCGGTGCCTGCCGGCAGATAGATCCAGCGGCTGTAGTTCATGAAGCGGTAAACGAAGAAGTCCGCAGCGGTATAGTTACTGCTGATGAACGCCTCGCCGTCCTCGGTCTTGAGCACTTTCTTGTCCTCAGAGAGAACAAAATCCTTCGCGAAGCCCTTACCGTTAGCACGGGGCAGACCGGTGTAGAAATGTACGCCGTCCGGAGTGAGGATGAAGCCGCGAGCTATCTCTTCCTTGTCGTCGATATAGCTGAACGCACCCTCATTATACTTCACCGTGATATTCTTGGCGCCGTCCCAGTAGTTCATCTCAATACCGTCATTGCCGGCAAAAGTCTCTTCGTTGAGCTTGTCGATCGTATTGAAATACTCTTTCCAGTCCTGTGAGCCGCTCAGGCGGTTGAGTGAGATGTACGCGCCGTTCTTCTTGCCTTTCAGACTGATGGTGTTCGTCTCGTTCTTCAGTACAACGAACTCATAATCTCCCGAATAACCCACACCGTCCGACTGCGGATCAGCGAAGATGGAGAACAGCCGGTTGTACGAATTGAAGGTCAGCACGCAGCCCTGCGTACCGTCTATATCCCACAGACTGACCTCTTCCTTGTAGGTGTTGTTGGAAGAAACAGAGTTCTTGGCGGCGATCTTCACCGTACCGTCACTCGCAAACTGCGCCAACATCGCATAACCGGGCAGATCAGGGGAGGGGAAATAGCGCATTTCCCATCCGTTGCCGGCACTCGTCAGGTTCTCGCGAACAGCTTGCTCCATAGCGTGCAGACGATCTGCTGCCGACTTCTCAAACAGGTCCTTCTCCTGACGGCTGCAACTCGCTGTGCCTATCATCAGGCACACTGCTATAACGTATAATAATGTATGTCTCATATGCTTCATTGGTTATTTGTCGTAAGCGTCGTTCATTACGATGTCGTAAGTCAGCGCATCTTGGCGGCGCTGTACCTCGGCACGCAGCGAATCCAGTTCATAATCGTATTTCTCGAGCAACCAGTCCTTGCACATGTTGATCTTGTAAATAATGATGTCTGTGCCTTCCTGCTCCTCGTCAACCGCCTCGATATGCGTGTGGTCGGCAGCCATCGTGATACCGCGTTTCTGCCAGGTCTCACGCGTGTCGGTGATATACGACGAGATGACCTCTACGAAATCCTCGTGTGCCTCGCTCATCGAGTAGGGGGTCACGAAACCGAGACTGTAGGCTTCCGCGTCACTGCGGTACTGCCAACTCTGCGAGTCGTATAAACCGGCGGAGATCAGCTCGTACTCCTTCGGGAACGATTTGGTCTGGTGCAGAATGTGCGAGAACTCGTGGTGCATAACGTGGAAGATATACTTGTTGAGCCA
>JAFPLG010000054.1 GCA_017402895.1 Paludibacteraceae bacterium | reverse complement strand
TGTGCACGCTTCCGATTGCGCACATAGACTATGCCGGTGCCTGAAACGCGGGTGAGAATATGAATGATTTCTTTATTTTTATCCTCCGTTCGCCTTACTATATATTGCAGATTATCACGATGATACGACTTTTTCAGTACATTCTCTTTCTGGAATCCTAAACGAGCCTGAATATCGCGTATTACTTCGGGTGTTGCGGTGGCTGTGAGGGCCAAAATGGGCACTTCTCGCTTGCCGTTTTCCAGAAGCAGGTTGCGAATCTCGCCGATATGCAGATAGGGGGGGCGAAAATCGTATCCCCATTGCGAGATACAGTGGGCTTCGTCCACGGCAATCATACCTATTGGTAGTTCCTGTAGTCGTTGACGGAACTGTTCACTTTCCAGTCGCTCTGGCGAGACGTATAGAAAACGGTATGGGCCGAACTGACAATTGTCGAGTGCTGTGCGTTGCTGGTCGTATGTCATGCCGGAGTAGATGGCTGCCGCACGGATATCCCGTTCCCGCAGGTTCTCTACCTGATCCTTCATGAGCGCGATGAGTGGTGTGACTACCAGACAGAGCCGTCGTTCCTCGGGCAGTTGTTCGCCCATGACGAGTGCCGGAATCTGAAAGCACAAGCTTTTTCCGCCACCGGTGGCCATGAGTGCCAGCGTATCCCGACCCTCAAGCACGGACTGAATGATTTCCTCCTGCAGCGGGCGGAAATCATCGTATCCGAAATATGTCTTCAGTGCCTCCTTCGGTGTCATGGCTATTTACCATTTGGTCATTTACCATGTACCATTTATTTGCTCATTGGGCTATTTAGCCAAGGATTTTCAGCGCTGTGCGTACGCGCTGAAGTGTCTCCGCTTTGCCGAGTACGTCCGTGATGTTCCAGATATGCGGACCACGGGCAGCACCGACAAGACAGATGCGGAATGCATTCATCACGATACCTACGCCGTACTCCTTTTCTGCTATCCACGGCATCACGATGTCGTCCAGATGCCAGCGAATCACGCTATTGCCGTTGTCGTCGGTCGTCTCATACGAACGATGCCAATCCGCTTCGCTAACGTTATCGAGCAGGGCAAGCATCTCTTCCATATGACGCGGGCTGTCTTCTTTCCAGCGCTTCTTGAGTGATTTCTCGTCGTACTCCGTAGGGGCTATGAAGAAGAAGTTCGCCTGTTCCCATAGTTCCGGCACGAAGTTTACGCGCTCTTTTACCAGCCCGATAATCTTGGCCACTTCTTCTTGGGTCTTTCTGTTTTCTACTTTCTCCTCTAAAATCGGCATGAACATCTCCGCCAGTTCTTCATTCGATTTCAGGAGCAGATACTGGTGGTTGAACCATTTGCCCTTTTCGTAGTCGAACTTGGCACCGGACTTGCTGACGCGGTCTAGCGAGAAGTCCTTGATGAGTTGGTCCATGGTGTACATCTCCTGGTCACCCGTGCCGTGCCAGCCGAGCAGGGCGAGGAAGTTGATGACTGCTTCGGGCAGATAGCCGCTCTCGCGGTAGCCGGACGAAACGGTGCCGTCTTTCTGGTTGTGGAACTCAAGCGGGAAGACGGGGAAGCCGAGTCGGTCGCCGTCGCGCTTCGAGAGTTTGCCGTTGCCGTCCGGCTTGAGAAGGAGTGGGAGATGGGCAAACTGAGGCATGGTGTCCTGCCATCCGAACGCACGATATAGGAGTACGTGAAGCGGGGCGCTGGGCAGCCATTCCTCGCCACGGATGACGTGCGAGATCTCCATCAGGTGGTCATCCACGATGTTGGCCAAGTGGTAGGTGGGCAGGTCGTCTGCCGACTTGTAGAGCACTTTGTCGTCCAGGATATTGGAGTTGATAACCACTTCGCCGCGAATCAGGTCCTGGACATGAACGTCTTCGTCCGCTTCTACCTTGAAGCGCACCACGTATTTCTCGCCGTTTGCCACCATCTGCTCCACCTCCTCTTGGGGCATGGTCAGCGAGTTGCGCATCTGCATGCGCGTACGTGCGTCGTATTGGAAATTAGGTATCTCGGCGCGTTTGGTTTCCAGTTCCTCGGGGGTGTCGAAAGCGATATAGGCATGTCCGCTGTCGAGAAGTTGCTTGACGTACTGGTGGTATATCTCGCGGCGCTCACTCTGACGATAGGGACCGTGAGAGCCTATTTCCTCAATTTGAATCTCCTTCCCTTCAGGGAGGGTCGGGGTAGGCTTCTTTACTCTCAGTCCTTCGTCGATTTCTATGCCGAGCCAGTCGAGTGCTTCCAGGATATACTCTTCTGCTCCGGGCACGAAGCGGGTGGAGTCGGTATCCTCTATACGCAGCAGCATGACGCCGTTGTGCTGACGGGCAAACAAGTAGTTGTACAAGGCGGTGCGCACACCACCGATATGCAAGGCGCCCGTAGGACTTGGCGCAAAACGAACGCGTACCGGACGGTTGCCGGTGCTAACAGTTTCTCCCATGATTTTCTGTTGTTTCAAATTTGACTGCAAAGGTACAACAAATTTTTCAAATTTGCAAGAATTCCAGAAAATATTTGCACATGTCGAAAAAAATCGTTATCTTTGCAGAGAATTTCAAGAAAAAGAAATTTTTCCAAAGATTGTGCGGGTGTATTGAGGTTTGCTTGGTAGATGGTACCGTTATGATACCGAGAATAACTAAAGAAT
>JAFPLG010000053.1 GCA_017402895.1 Paludibacteraceae bacterium | reverse complement strand
CAAGCAGCCGTTGAGGAAGAGAAGTAAATAGACAAAAGACCGCTTCGCTCAAAGAAAAAAGTCGAAAGACGAATGTCGAAGCTTAAGGTTCATGGCCTATGTGCTCACGACGATTCTATCTGCCGTTGTTAGCCACCATGTGGCTCTTGGCCGGTTGCAACAGACCGGCAACAACGGCAGTGGAATTGCCCGAGCAACCGGAGTTTCGCGACGGAGACCTGGTGCTGCGTTGCGGCCACGGACTGGAAAGCCGAGCCGTGACATTCCAGAGCGGGAGTGCCTACTCGCATATCGGAATCCTGCAGTATGACAGTACGCAAGGCCAATGGCTGGTACTTCATGCCGTTCCGGGCGAAGCGCCACAAGGCGAACCCGAGTACCTGAAACGCGAACCGATCAGTGAGTTCTATGCATACGACCGCGCCACGATAGGTGCACATGTACGCGTTCGCTGCTCCGACAGCATTGCCCGAGAGGCAGCTCGCTATGCGGAACGAAAAGTCAGAGAGCATATCGTGTTCGACAACGACTACCTGCTCCTCGACACCAGCCAATTCTACTGCAGCGAACTGGTATGGCAAGCCTATCTCCACCAGGGACTGGACCTGAGTGACTCAATCCGTCAGGAAGTGCCACAGACCTTCTGCCGTGAGGGAGAATGCATCTTCCCAAGCGATATAGCAAATAGTACGAAGATACTATATGTAAAACCCTTTAAAACTATTACCTTATGAAAAAAATTCTTGGAATCCTGAGTCTCGCACTCGTGATGTTTGGCTTTGCAGCTTGCAATTCAGCCACCAGTAGCCCCGAAGCCGTCGTAAAGGCTTATCTGACCGCTCTGCAGAAAAACGATGTAGAGAAAGCTATGAGTTATTGCCACTTCAAAACAGAAATGACTCCCGAGCAACACGATAAGGTTGTAGCCGGATACAGCGACAAACTGGCAATGGTAAACAATAACTATCAGGGTGTGGCTGACTTCACCATCGGTGAGGTAGAAATGGCCGAGGATGGCGAGCACGCTATCGTAAAGTACAATATCGTTTATGGTAACGGTCAGACCAAAGACACCGATGAGAAAGTAATCAAGGTGGACAAAAAATGGTTGATCGACACCGGTAAGTGATAACGGTTATGGGTTACCGGTTATCGGTTACCGGTTATCGGGCGAAAGGCTAATGGCTATAGGCTAAAGGCTAAAGGCTAAAGACAAGAAACGCACCTTTTCGGGTGCGTTTCTTATTTATAGAAGCTATTTCTATTTCAACCGTAGAAATCCTATTCCGAACCGCTCTACGGCGGCACGTTCCAAGTCTTCACGCACCGATGGGTCGGCAATCGAAATCAGCGCCTTCGCACGATCGGCCAACGGCAGGTTGCGTAGATACACGATACCATGCTCCGTAGCGATATACTGCGCCTGGAAACGGGTTGTCACGACACCTGCTCCCGGAGCCAGACGGGCCACAATCTTCGACTGCCCCTTATTGGTCATACTCGGCAGGGCAATAAAGCACTTACCTCCCTCGGACAACGCACCTCCGTACATAAAGTCGTGCTGTCCGCCTACGCCGGATATAACAGTCTCGCCGATCGAGTCGGCACATATCTGACCCGTCAGATCCACCTCTACGGCCGAGTTGATGGCCATGACACGTGGGTTCTGACGAATAATCTGCGGATCGTTGGTCCAGGCTACGTCACGAATCACGAAATCGCGGTTGCCATCTACATAGTCGTACAGATGACGCGAACCCAGGATGAGACTTCCTACCGACTTACCGGGCAGCACTTTCTTCAGACTGTTGTCGATCACCCCACTCTCTATCAACGGCAGCACGCCGTCCGTGATGGCCTCGGTATGTAGTCCCAGGTGCTTATGGTTGCGCAGGGCATTGATAACGGCATTGGGTATACCGCCTACGCCTATCTGCAAGGTTGCTCCGTCGGGTATCTCCGAGGCTACGTAGTTACCGATCTTCGTCTCTACCGCATTGGGCACGGGTGTAGGCACTTCTACCAGGGGTACATCACCGCGACACATAGCCGTCAGTTTGCTCACATGGATCACCGGGTCGCCAAACGTACGCGGCATATATTTATTCACCTGCGCAATGACAGCCCGCGAGCACTCAGCACCCGAAAAGGCTATATCGGCCGATATACCATACGAGCAATAACCCTCTTCATCGGGTTCGCTCACGTTCAGAAACGTCACATCCACCGGTATCTGGCGGCTACGGAACAGGAATGGCACCTCGCCCAAGAAGGCCGGTATCGTATCCGCTACACCCTCACGCATCGCATGGCGCAGGGTGTTCGGCACAAAGATACTGAGGGCCCGGAACGAGTCCATCAGTTCGCGCTTAGCATACGGCGCATCCTCTGGATGGATACCAAAACCGGAGATCAGTTTCACATCGCGCAATTCCGATGCACGCTCCGTCAGCGCATTCAGCAGCACGGTAGGGATACTCGTACTACCCTGCACCACGATGGTGTCGCCCGATCGAACATGACTCACCGCCTCAGTGGGACTAACATACTTAACTGGGGTCATACATGCTAAAATCTTCGTTGAACTTACGCAGTCGCTCTTCTAGTTGCTCGTACTGGTCCTCACGAATAGCCGATGCACAACCGCGCATTCCTTCGCGACGGGCACCCGTGCTCTCCAGCGAGATAGCCGATACACCATAGTAGATGAGTTTGTTGACCAGTTTCTTTCCCGTCCAGTCCTTGTAACCGAAGGTGAAGAAGAAACCGTCGCCCACTTCCTGACCATTGGCATCGCGGTCGTAAACGATATGGAAACCGTTACGCTGCATTATTTCCTTAATTTTATGCGCGCGACGCGCGTACTCACGCGTGTTGTCCACAAATCGCAACTTACCCTCACAGGCTGCCTGAAGCATAGCCGCCATGCCGTGCTGAACAGAATGGCATACACCGCTGGAGAGGGCATATAGGAAGACATACGCAAAGCTCTGGAGCAGTTCGCCGCCATTGTGGAGTCGCTCGGCCAAAGCCGGATAGGTACGTTTGGCCAGCACCGGATCGATAGCCACGAAGGCGGCACGCTGACCGGCATAACTAAACATCTTCGAGCAGGAGATGAGTTGGATGCAGTTGTGGGTATAATGGCCTACAGAAGGCTGATAAGGCTCAGCATACGGATGACCACGGTCCGGATCACGGAAGTCCATATTCAGATAAGCCAAGTCCTCCAGAACGATCGCATCATACTCCGTAGCCAACTCACCGATCGTACGCAACTCCTCATCCGTGAGGCACATCCATGTCGGGTTGTTCGGATTGCTAAAGAGGATACCGGCTATACGTCCCGTCTTCAGGTGCCGCTCCAATTCCTCACGCAGCTTAGGTCCACGGAAATCGGCGATATCCACAGCATCTATCCGACTACCGATCACGCTGCACTGCATCTTCTGAACCGGAAAACAAGGGTCCAGGAAGAGAATCGTATCTTTCTCGGGCTGCAACTGAATCAGCATCATATTGAGTGCAAACGCGGCCTGCATCGAACCCACGGTAGGCAGGATGCACTCCGGCGGACGCTGCAGGTTGACAAAAGCACGCACAAACTCCGAACCCCATTTCTTCACCTCCGGGATACCAATGATATTCGGATAGTGGGCGGCACAACCGTTGAGAAGTGCCTGATGCTCGGCTTCTATACCTACCATCTCGGCCGGCAGACCGGGTTCGCCAAGTGCCATATTGACATACTCGACACCGGTGGCTTGCTCTATATTGCGCACTACGCCCGCCAACTGACGGATACTGGCATTTCCCAGTTCATCGAAGTTACGCAATCCAAACTGCCGGCAGATACTGTCTACGATATGTTTATCTAACGGAAATTGCATAAACCATTTACCATTTAGTCATTTACCATTTACAATTTGGAGTTCTTATAGCCTGCTTCAACGGCTGCTAAATTACTATTGACTACTTGTTCGCCTTTGCGGGCAAAGATACGTGCCACGCCGGCCAGCATCTTATCATGGTCGATACCGAGCATCGGAATCGCTGCACCCAGCAGCACCATATTGGCAGCCTGGGCGGGTGCACCGGCCTCTTTAGCAAGCGCCTCTACATCCAGCAGCACGTGGTTCTTGTGCGCACGAACACGCGCCAGCACTTCCTCCAGTTCCGGATAATTCGGGATATTGAGGAACGGCACACAAGACGTAACGATCCATCCGTCGGGACGGAGATACTGTACGTAGCGCAATGCTTCCATGGGTTCAAGCGAGATGATCAGGTCTGCCCCACCCATCGGAATCAGGTCGCTCATGATCGGCTCGGACGACAGACGCAGATTCGACTGTACGTCACCACCACGTTGCGACATACCGTGTACTTCAGCTTGCTTGAGATAAAGTCCCTCCTGCAGGGCTGCTTCTCCTATAACGGTGGCGATGGAGAGGATTCCTTGTCCTCCTACACCGGCCAGTATAATATCTTTTTTCATAACTTTAACCTTTAGCCATTAACCATTAACCTTTACGAGCGGCTTTCAAGTGACGCTTCAGCGTTTGGATACACTCGCGGCGGGCGATGACAACCGACGGTCCCGGATAGTCGATCTCCTCGCGCAGCGTCTGCTTGATCTCCTCCATGTTCTTCGGGAGTGGAACTACAACGCGTACATGCTCGGGTGCTACACCCAGACCGGTACATATCTGCTCCAGTCGTCCCGTTCCGGCAGAGTCCTGTCCGCCGGTCATGCCGGTGGTGAGGTTATCCGAGATGAGAACAACCACATTGGCGTTGGTATTCACGCAGTCGAGCAAACCCGTCATACCCGAGTGGGTAAACGTACTGTCGCCTATGACAGCTATCGAAGGATGTTGTCCGGCATCGGCGGCACCCTTGGCCATCGTAACCGAAGCGCCCATCTCTACACAAGCATGGATCGCATGGAAAGGCGAGAGAGCACCCAGGGTATAGCAACCTATATCGCCAAAGATACGCGGCTGTGGATACTCACGTACCACCTCGTTGAGGGCAGCGTACATATCGCGGTGACCGCATCCCTGACAGAGTGCCGGCGGACGACCTACAACGAGTTTCTCCGT
>JAFPLG010000052.1 GCA_017402895.1 Paludibacteraceae bacterium | reverse complement strand
CTCGCACGCGCATATTGACCATTCGGGCTTATTGCCCTATATCTACAAACTGGGTTTCCGTGGCGAGATAATCTCTACGCCGGCTACGCGCGACCTGTGTGCCATCATGTTGGCCGATACGGCTTTTATCCTAGCACAGGATGTACGGTGGTACAACAAGAAGATGGACCGACTGCACAAACCCCGTATCCAACCGCTGTTTGACAACCAGCAGGTGGATGGCGTGATGCAGCACTTTGTGACCGTCGGTTACGGACGGAAGTTCCGCGTGTGCGACAGCGTATGGCTGACATTCACCAATTCGGGGCATATGTTGGGCTCTGCCATCTGTTCGCTGGAGATAGAGGAAGGCGGCGAACGCAAACGCATCGCTTACACCGGTGATATCGGACGCAAGAAGAGTCATATCCTGCGTTCTCCGGAACGGTTCCCGCAGTGCGACTACCTCATCTGTGAGTCCACCTACGGAAATCGTCTGCACGATGAGGCACTGGTGACCGAGGAGGAACTGCTGGGCATCGTGGAGGATACGTGCGTATATAAGAAAGGAAAACTGATTATCCCGAGTTTCTCGGTGGGGCGTACCCAGGAGATCGTGTATGTGCTCAACAACCTGTATAACGAGCAGCACTTGCCTAAGATAAACGTATATGTTGATTCGCCTCTATCGGTCAATGCGACGCATATCTTCCGCATGTACACCTCGGAACTGAATGAAGATGTACAAGACGTGATGCGGTTTGATGACGACCCGTTTGGATTCAATACGCTGCATTATATCACGGATATACGCGAGTCGAAAGCCCTGAACAACAGCGAGGAACCTTGTATTATTATTTCGGCCAGCGGCATGATGGAGGCCGGACGTATCAAACATCACGTGGCTAACCAGGTGTCGGATCCGAGGAACACGATACTGATTGTGGGTTATTGTACACCGACTTCCCTTGGTGCTCGTATCCAGAAGCCCGGACTGCAGTGGATTAGTATCTTCGGTATGGATCGCCGCATCAAGGCGCATATCACCAAATTGGAAGGCTTCTCGGGACATGGTGACTGGAAGGAGATGACCGACTATCTGACGGATAGTCTGAACGTAGAAGCCGTGCGCAGGGTGTTTGTGGTGCATGGTGAGGAAGAAGCGCAGAGTGAGTACCGCGACCACTTGTATGAGGTCGGCTTCCGCGGCATCGAGAACCCGGCGAGAGGCGAGACGGTAGTGCTGTAGAAAAAAAGAAAGAGCCACCATGCTGGTGACTCTCCCGGTCGGGTAGGCGAGATTCGAACTCACGACCTCCTGCTCCCAAAGCAGGCATTCTAACCGGGCTGAACTACTACCCGTTGAGCTTTACGAAACGGGTAGTAGATCGTTCGAGCGGAGCGAGATAAGAACTACCCATCTTCGAAAGCGGCTGCAAAATTACTGCTTTTTTTTGACATACGCAAGCGATTTGCTAAAAAAAACACTTTTTTATGACATTAACTTCATTTCTTCTGAGTGCGGTGATGACGCTAACGATTCAGACTAAGTCGAGCGTAAGCATTGAGGGAACGGCGCCATCCGGTATGGAGGCCCGTTATGCGTGCACCTATCAAAAAGGAGATGTACGTGCCGGCGACACCGCCACGCTTACGCTGAGCGGGCTGGAGGGATTGGAACTGGAACAAGTGAGACTGTACGTGCGATCGAATAAGACAGCTGGAGCGGGTGTGATAACTATAGTGGCGGATGGCAAGCAGCTCTATAGGAATGAAGGAACCTACAAAGACTGGTTCGGCGGTTATGACAATACCAATTATCAGGCTATAGGTTGGAAGGGCGAGAAAGCGTTAGATGAGGGTGATGTGTTGGTACAAGTGGTTGGTACAACCAACTCGCTCCACCTGGAGAAATTCGAGATAACGTACTCTGTGGCCGATGCGCAGGCATATAGTGTGACTCTTCTCTCTGACTCAGAGAACGAGGTGTTGACCGAGACAGAACCCGGTAGCGGCATACTGCTGCCGGATAGAGCGGACCACGATGGATGGTTCTTTGCCGGCTGGGCACAAAGCGATATATCGGAGCAGACAGAGGAAAAGCCCGATCTGCTGGAGGCTGGAGAACGATTTTTTCCGAAGAAGGATACCTACCTATGGGCTGTATGGACAGATGTAGAACCACCCACGTGGGAACGGCAGACGCAGCCGGAATCGGGACTCTATGTGCTGGAACTGGGAGAATATCTGCTGACCGAAGATGTAGAGAACGGATTGATGAAACTCGTGAGCGGTAATGAGATATACACCAGCGACCTCTATTATCTGGATTTCAACACAGCCGATACGACATGTACGATTCGTAACTACTTGTCGAATGCCTACGTGGGATATGATGCCGGTATGAAGCAACTGGCCAGAGTGGCCTCTTCGTGGCACTACCGCGTGTTGCCGGATTCCACGTGGCTGTTTATAGCTTGGGAAGAAGGGGACATGGTATGGATACTGTTCCAGAAAGCGGAGCAACAGGCAGCGTGGCTGCATGACTACATGCTGGGCGATAATCCAAATCGTGTATGGTCGTTGTACCGAGTTCCGGATCCGGAGCAGACACCCCAATGGTGGTCGCATCCAAGGTATGAAGGAATAGAGGCGGTGTACCAGGATGATTCAGCATACGTGTTGCGTATAGGTGTGTATGAAATACACATAAAGAACGGAAAAAAGACAATTAATTTGCGCAAATAAGAAAAAAATCGTAACTTTGCACGGTATTTGTAAACAAAAATGGAAAACATCAATAGTATGAAGATACAAAGAGGATTGATTATCGGTTTATGTCTGCTGCTGCCCTTTGTGGGGCGTGCGGATAAGTTGGACGATATACTGAGTGGGAAATTCAATGCGAAGACGATCTCTGCCACGCAACAGGACTCGATTCTGGGCGATACGCTGCAGCGCCGTTATCGCATAGAGAAAGAAAATGAGCAGAAGATTTTTCGCCATTCGTTCATGGCAGACTACTATATTTATGACACTCAACGTCAGTCGCGCAAGCAGATGGGCGGCGGGCCGGTGAGAGAGGTGACGGTATCGCCCAACGGACGGTATGTGGCTTTTGTCAAGGACCGTAATATTTATATCCATAAACTTGATTTCGGAACGGAAGTGGCTGTAACGAATACAGAAGACCCGTTCATATACAACGGTGTGAGCGACTGGTTGTACGAAGAGGAGTTTGGTCAGACTACGTTGATGGCTTTCTCGCCCGACTCGAAGCAGCTGGCCTTTATTCGATTGGACGAGCGTCATGTGCCGGTTCACTACTGGGAGAACTATCTGGACGGTCAGTACCCTGTGCAAGACTCGCTCTACTACCCAAAGGCTGGTGCGGAGAATGCACGAGCCAGCGTGTGGGTGTACGACATCCGTACGAAGCAGACGCGTGAGATAGATCTGGGCAACGATACGACACAATATATAACGCGCGTGCGTTGGAGCAACCCGACGGTAGAGAAGCAGACCGAGAACGATCGTGCCGGAGAACTGATTGTCATGACCGTAAATCGTGACCAGACGAAGATGACCGTCTTTTCGGGCAATGCGAAGAGTACGGTAATGCATCCCCTATATCGAGAAGACGGCAAGAACTACTATATCGATTACGCATTGTTTGACGAGTGGCGTTGGTTGAAGGACAACCGCATTGTGATGCTGAGCGAGAAAGACGGCTGGCGGCAGATATACATAGCTTCGGAACAAGGAATCATCCAGAAGCGTCTTTCGCAGGACGGAATGGATGTATGCTCCCTTGTCGGCGTGGATGAATCGACCGGCACCGTTTTTTATATAGCGGCTCCAACGCCTCAGACTCGCCAGATATATGCTGTCAGTCTGAAAGGTGGTGCTCCGAAACAGTTGACCTCGGAGGAGGGAATGCATACGATGCGATTGAGTCAGGACGGTAAGCAAGCTATCATCTGCTTCCAGTCGACCACCCAACCGAATCGGTACACGCTCTACTCGGTGAGCGGCACCTCGCTCAAGCAGCAACGCGTACTGGAGGACAATCAGCAGGTGAAACAAGCGTGGAGCGAGTTTGGGCTGAAGGAGATGGCATTTCTGACTATCAAGAATCATCAGGGCAAGGAACTGAATGCGTGGATGCTTCGTCCGGCGGATTTTGATGCCAGCAAGCAGTATCCGGCATTGATCATGCAGTATTCGGGCCCCCAGAGTCAGCGTGTGCTGAACCGCTGGCGCAAACGTTGGGAATACTATGCGGCAAGCGAGGGATTTGTCGTGCTATGTGTAGATACGAGAGGTACGGACTGTCGCGGTCGTGCATGGCGCAACGAGACCTACTTGGAGCTGGGTATCAAAGAGGCTGAAGACCTAATTGCCTCAGCAGAGTGGCTTGGAGAGCAGACCTATGTGGACGCTTCGCGGATGGCTCTGATTGGATGGAGTTACGGTGGTTTCCAGACCATTATGACGATGTGCCAGTCGTCGAGTCCTTTCCGTTGCGGTATCGCTATAGCGCCTGTGACGGATTGGAGATTGTACGACACGGGATATACTGAGCGCTTTATGCGTCGTCCACAGGTGAATTTTGGCTATAAGACGAGCGACCTGACGCAACGAGCCGGCGACCTGAAGGGTGAACTGCTATTGATTCACGGCATGGCCGATGATAACGTGCACGTACAGAACACCATGGTGCTGAGCGAGGCATTGGTTCAGGCCGGTAAGCAGTTTGAGATGCAGCTGTATGCGGATGATAACCATCAACTACGTAAGCGCAGTAACGCTCGCCATATGCACGATCGTATGATGCGCTTCCTGCAGAAAAACTTGTAATTTGTAATTTTAAATTTCTATAACATGAAAAAGTATGCTTTAGGTATCGACCTGGGAGGTACAGGTACCAAGTTTGGTTTAGTTAGCGAAGACGGCCAGGTGATTCGCAGTAGTAGTATTCCTACGCAACAGTATCCGGAGATCAACGAGTACTGTGATGTGCTTTGTGCAGAGATGCGCAAACTCGTTGAGGCAGAGGGAATAGAGATGAGTGATATCGTAGGTGTAGGTTGCGGTGCTCCGAATGCTAATTTCTATTCGGGCTGCATTGAGCAGGCTCCTAACCTGCCCTGGAAAGGCGTTGTGCCGTTTGCTAAGCTGATCAGCGAGCGTATGGGTGTGAAGTGCACCATTACCAATGATGCTAACGCGGCTGCTCAGGGTGAGATGATCTACGGCTCGGCACGTGGTATGAAGAACTTCATTGTGATCACGCTCGGAACGGGTGTGGGCTCGGGTATCGTTATCGATGGTAAGTTGCTCTATGGTCACGATGGTTTTGCCGGTGAACTTGGTCACTGCAAGATAGACCATACCGGTAAGGGACGTCTCTGCGGTTGCGGCCAGCACGGCTGTATCGAGGCATATGCTTCGGCAACGGGTGTAGCCCGTACGGCCAAAGAGATCGTGACAGCTACGACCCAACCGACACTGCTTCGCAAGGTGGCTGATATTGATAACATTACCTCCAAGGACGTATTTGATGCTGCCGAGCAGGGTGATGCTGTTGCTAAGCAGATCTTTGACTATACGGGTCATCTGTTGGGCCAGAAACTGGCTGACTTTGTGCATTTCTCCAGTCCGGAGGCGATTATCCTGTTTGGTGGTCTGACGAAGTCCGGTCACTGGATCATGGATCCAATACGTGAGGCACTGGATGCCAACTTGATGCCTATCTGGAAGGGCAAGATTCCGGTATCCATCTCCAACCTGAAAGACTCAGATGCCGCTATTTTGGGCGCATCGAGCCTAGCGTGGTAGCTAGTGGACTAGACGTCTAGATGACGAGTATACTGAAAACCATATGGCAAACGCTCTACCCGTACGGCGTGTTTCGTACGGGTAGGGCAGTCTATCTGACCTTCGACGACGGACCGATACCGGAGGTGACGCCTCAGGTGTTGGAAATACTGGCTCGATATGATGTGAAGGCCACCTTTTTTATGGTGGGCGAGAACATAGATAAACACCCGGAGGTGTTTCGCCGGGTAGTAGAAGCCGGTCATACGATAGGCAACCATACGTACAACCACCTCAAAGGCTGGCATACCGAGTACGACGAATATATGGCCAATGTAGCCAAATGGGAAGAGGCGGTAAGACTGAATTCAAAATTAGAAATTAGAAATTCAAGATTATTCCGTCCTCCGTATGGCAAGGCGACACTGAAGCAGCGCAGAGCTTTGCATATGCTAGGTTATCAGGTTATCTTCTGGGATATACTGACGCGGGACTACAACCAAAAACGTACGCCCGAGGCAATGCTGGCGCAAATCAAACGACAGACACGTCCCGGAAGCATTATTAACTTTCACGACTCACTGAAATCCAACCAGCGTATGCTGGCCGTCTTGCCCAAGGCGATTGAGTGGCTCCAACAAGAAGGCTATGAACTTAAAGCACTATAATATATTATTTTGTATCTTCCTGTTTGCTTCCTGTGCGAATAGGGGTATTGGACCGCAAGGCGGGCCGAAAGATACGATTCCTCCCAAGGTTGTAAAAGAGTTGCCGGAAAACGGGACGGTCAACTATACCGGTAAGACGGTAACGATCCTATTTGACGAGTATGTTCAGTTGGATAATGTAGCCGCCAACCTAATGATCTGCCCTCCCCAACGCCAGCAACCGGAGATCAAACAAGTGGGTAAGACGGTGAAGTTGACCTTTGAGGACCCACTTCTGGATTCTACGACCTATTCTATAGACTTTGGTTCTGCTATATGCGACTTTCATGAGAAGAACCCGCTAAAGAATTATTTCATCGCCTTCTCAACAGGTCCGGAAATCGATACGCTGGAAGTGTTTGGACATGTATATAACGCCGAGGATCTAAATCCGGTGAGTGGGGTTGTTGTGGGACTTCAGGCGAATCTGGATGATTCAGCCTTTACGACCCAACCGATGACGCGTATCAGCAAGACAAACGAGAAAGGCCACTTCGGAATACATAATATTAAGAAAGGTGTCTATCGTCTATATGGTTTAGGCGACGTGAGTAGTGACTATATGTTCCAGCCTGGTGAAGCTCTAGCTTGGAGTGACTCGCTCGTGACCCCCGTTTCGGAAGTGGATTCGGCAGGCAATGTCTATGTGGGACCGTCGGACTTGGTGCTTTACTATTTCAAGGAGAATAAGACGCGCCGTGCGTTTATGCGTGCTCGTCGAGAAGAGGCTCACTCTATTGTACTTACTTTCTCTGCACCGCAAGATTCAATGCCCAGGATAACCGCTCTTGATTCGGTGTCGATGGAGCGTGTATATATTCAGCCTTCTGATAGGAAAGATACCATTACACTGTGGCTTCGCGACTCGTCGTTGATCAGCAGGGATTCTATCCGATTTGAGATGACCTATTACCGAACGGATTCTGTCTATAACCTGGAACTGGCTACAGATACCATTACGGCACTCTATCGCAAACCCAACATGACGGCCAAAGTGGCGGAGAATAAGCGGCGACAAGCTGAGGCGCGACGCGTGGAGATACGAAGCAATGCACGCCAGAAGATGGATGTGTATGATACGCTATATATCGCTTCATCGCTGCCTATCGACTCGATTGTAGCGGATAGTATATTGTTGCGTCAGAAAATCGATTCTACTCGTTGGCGCAACTTGCCGATACGTTTGGCGCTTCGTGACTCATCGCACACATCCTACTGGCTGCTTTGCAACCTGGAAAAAGGGGCGGAGTACGAACTCCGTGTAGATAGTAATGCCGTATGGGATATATATGGAAAGAGTAACCGTGAAAAAGTACTTCCTCTGAGTTTGAAGAATGATGACGAGTATGCTACACTGACCGTGAAGATGGCCAATTACCGTCCTGAGATGCGGCTACAGGTATTAGACGACAAAGACAAGGTCTTGCGCGATGTACAGGCCGAAGCCAATACCGTCTTGCATTATCTAGCTCCAACCTCCTATTATCTGCGTATGTATTTGGATTTGGATGGGGATGGAAAATGGACAACTGGTAGTTGGGAGCAGAAACGTCAACCCGAACCGGTCTATTATTTCCCTTCGAAACTGTCGCTAAAGGCCAATTGGGAGTTTGAGGAGACATTCGACTATACGGCAAAGCCTCAGGCGGAGTCGAAACCCGCAGAGATCATAAAAGATGCCGGATCGACTAAGAAATAAGATATTCGATTATAGTTTTCTAGGTCTTGGACTATTGATTCAGGTGGTGACATATGTCATCACCAATCATCTATCGCCTGGATCGCTCACACCTCTGTCGTTGGTCAGCGGGCTATTGGGTATCTGCTCTGTTTGTCTGGCGGCGCAGGGAAATATATGGACGTATCTGTTTGGTTTTGCGCAAGTAGGCACGTATACCTGGCTATGTCTGGAGCAGCGTCTGTACGGCGAGGTGGCCATCAATGCGTATTATTTCCTGACGATGATATACGGCGTATATGTATGGGGAAAGCGGTTACGGGTGACGGATGACGGGTTACGGGAGAGTGTCGTTCGGACGCGTCGTTTGCGTACTGTCCATTTCGTTTGGATTGCCATAGGCGTGCTGGTGTTGTCCTATTTGACAGGATGGGGATTGGAACGA
Source organism: Paludibacteraceae bacterium (assembly GCA_017402895.1). GTDB lineage: Bacteria > Bacteroidota > Bacteroidia > Bacteroidales > Paludibacteraceae > Colicola. Next base: position 4,262 of record JAFPLG010000052.1, on the reverse strand, counting down.
TGGACCGATGATACGCAACCTTATCTGGACGCCTATACAACAATACCTGCGCTCGTGGCACAGGTACTGATGATTCTTGTTTATCGCGAGCACTGGTACATATGGCTGACGGTAGATATACTATCCGTCGTACTGTGGCTACGTGCAGGCGACTACTGTATGACGGCCCAGTATGTCTTCTGGTGCTGTAACTGCGTGTACGGATTTATTCGTTGGACGCGTTGTAGCGACGCCGGCACTCGCTGAGGGCACTGTGCAGTTCTTTGTCGAAGCGTAAGTGATATGCGATTTCGCCCTTCTGGTAGTAATAACGCAGTACGATCTCGCGTCCCAGCAACTCTTTTGTACGATCGATATTCCGATAGATGGCTTCCCGGAAATCGGGACGTAAGCGTTGTTGCAGGTCGTTGAGAGCCTGCATGGTTGTGGAGTCCAGGTCCTCATGCTCTGCCATTTTGAGCAGCTCTTTATAGTACTTGCTGGTCTCTGTCTCGTATTCAAACTGTTGCTCATCCAGGAAGCGGCAGAAGTCCTCGATATCCTCATTGGTCAGTTCGAAACTGAGCGGCGGAACGAGTTCCGAATGCTGCTGGTGGTAACGGGTGGCATAATCAAAATACATATTCTTGATATATAGCGCATATGAGATATCCAATTTAGCGGAGTCGGTCAGCACTATATCGGGTAGGATACCACCGGCTGTGTCGCGCTTTAGGTCATTACCTTTCTGACGCTCGGCATAATCGATGGCCTGGATGCAACGGCCGGAGGGTAGGTAGTAACGGGCGGTAGTCACCTTGAGCGAACCGTTATAGGCAATCGATCGAATACTCTGAACCAGTCCCTTGCCATAGGTGCGTTGACCGATGAGTGTAGCACGTCCGAGGTCTTGGAGAGAACCTGCAACGATCTCTGCGGCCGAAGCCGTATTCTTATCTACCATGACGATGAGCGGCAGATCCGGATAACGCACCTCGTTGCGTGTCTTGTACTCGTAGAGCGGTTCGTCGTTCTTGCCTTTGGTGTTCACCACCATGGTGCCTTTCGGCACAAAGAAATTGACGATATTGACTGCCTCACCGATCAGTCCGCCTCCGTTGTCGCGCAGGTCGATGATGAGTGCTCCGATATGCTCGTTTCGAACCAGATCATCGACCGCTGCTTGAAAGTCACGCGATGAGTTCTCTGTGAAGTCGTTGAATAGAATATAACCTACAGGTTGAGCAAGTGAGTCTGCCTTGTAGGCGCAATAGTAACGCACCGGTTCCAGACGGATCTCCTCGCGCAGGAAGCTCAGTTTCTGCACTTTCTTTTCTCCCGGACGCAGGATCTCGACGGTGATTGTACTGCCCGGCAGACCGCGTAGCCGTTTGCTGACTTCCGAAACGGCCATACCGGCTGTCTTGGTACCGTCTACACTTATAATCTTATCGCCTGCACGAAGTCCGTTTCGCTGTGCCGGTAGTCCCTCGTACGGATTGGCTATATAGCACTGAATAATCTTCTCGCCTTTTGCATCTTTCTCATCGCGCTGCTGGATCATGGCACCGATACCGCCATACTGACCCGTAGTCATCTCACGAAGCCGCTTGCTGTCTTCCTCGGAATAGTAAATGGTGTATGGGTCTACTTGGCGAAGCATCTGTTCGATGGCCGTGGAGATAAGTTTCTCGTAGTTGAGCGTATCCACATAGTTGACATCCAGTTGACGCATAACGTCACTGAATATCTCCAGTTGTTTGTCGGCGCGGGTTGTAGGTTGTTGCGCGCTAATGGAGAGTACGCTTATTGCAGCACAGATAAGTAGGGTAGAACGTAGTCGTTTCATATACTATCGTAGTTTATTCGGAACAAATTGACTGACGTCTTTGTTATAGGCATATAGGTCGCGTACCAGCGTTGAAGAGATGTGCGCATACTCCGGACGAGTATACAGGATAATGGTCTCTACACCGCCCAGTTGTTTGTTCGCTTCGGCCATATTACGCTCGTATTCGAAGTCCTCGACGCAGCGGATGCCACGCAGAATAAAACGGGCGCCCACTTCGTTGGCGAAATCCACGGTCAGACAGTCGTAAATCTCTACTTTTACACGCGGTTCGTCCTGGAATATCTTCTGGATAGCAGTCAGACGCTCACGAATAGGGAATGTCTCACGCTTGGTAGAATTACGTCCGATACCGATAACAATCTCGTCGAACAAGTCTAATCCTCGCTTTACTATATCGTAGTGACCCACAGTAAATGGGTCGAAACTACCGGGAAAAATGGCTTTTTTCATTATTTAGTAGTGTTTGCTAATTGGTGATTTTTAACAGGGTTATTATACATTTCTATGAGTTTCTCACGCAGGAACTGTTCGTCCTTGTTTGGGATGTCGATGAGCGCAATGCGACTCTCGATATATGCTGCAAAATCTGTGCCACGTTCATATATTTCATACCCCTGGTGAATATGACGGTCTATGATGTTGCATATGAGTTGCAGTTGTTCATTCTTCGGCAAGTCACGATACTCCGGGTGCTCCTGGAGCATACGGTCTATCTCGGGATTGATGCTGGGCGTGAGGCGATAGACTACGTGGCCTTTCTGTCCACGAATACCGGTGTGCATCGAATGGACGTCATCCCGTTTGGTTTTTCGCCACTTAGGGTCGTCGCGTTTTAGTTGCATCTCTGCGGCCTTCAGGTAATCGCACGGATCATACTCATACGTAATACTTACGGGACATATATTCAATTCTTTGACGGCTTCGTATAGGTCTTCGTTACCCATAGTGAGCATATGGAGTACACCGGTCTGCGTCAGATCGTTGCTGTCCTTGGCACGTCCTTCACGCTGGGCGAGCCAGATAGACTTACCCTGACTGCGCAGATGGCGGATATAGGCCGACAGGATCTTTGCGTTTTCCAGTTGGGCGTGTGGACCACCGTTACGTATGACGGCAAAGCAACGATTGAAACGAACCAGCACTTCAATCCATCGTTTGGCAAACAGATTGTTGCCGATGCCGATAAACGGACGGATATAATAACGGCAACGCAGCAGGTAACTGAGCCATGCGGCATCCATGACGATGTCGCGATGGTTGGTCATGAAAAAGGCTCCGTGACGGATGTCTGCTTCTATCTGTTTTCGGTCGCCCAGATAGTCAAGACGCAAGCCTTTGGTTGTGCGCCATGCCCATACCTGGAGGATAGGAAAGGCTATCAACCAGTCGCATATGTTCAGCAGCCAACCTACACGATAAGCCCGAATCTTACGGAATTGTTTTTCGTTATCTTTCATTTTCCATTTTCATTTTTCACTTTTCACCTTTCACCTTTCACTTTTCAACTTCCCCCGCGTCCAGTGCGGCCTTGCTGGCTTCGCGATAGGCGACTATCAGTCCTCCGGTGCCGAGTAGGGTGCCACCGAAGTAGCGAACTACTACCACCAGTACGTGGTCCAGATTCCTCGCATCAATCGAGCGAAGGATAGGTGCGCCGGCTGTACCATGGGGTTCGCCGTCATCCTTGGTGCGCCATACCTGCTCGTCAATACGATAGGCATAGCATACGTGGCGGGCGTCGTGGTACTTCTTCTTGTACCATGCGATGCGCGCCTTGGCCTGCTCTTCATCCTGGATAGGCTCTGCAAAACCGAGAAACTTACTGCCTCGGTCCTTGTAAATCCCCTTGCTTAGTTCCTTGATAGTCGGCATTTTAATTTACAGTCCGAGTTTGGCTCTTAGGTCTGCCGGAATGGCATCTTTGTGAACGAGGATATCATTTGTTTTGTAGCGCATAAAGGCTTCGGATACGTACCAGATTCCTTTGTATTTGGATTTACGCGTGCCCCACGAGTTTTTGATCATGTAGTAGCGTTTGCCGGTCTGATCGGTGGCCGTTCCGAAGATTTGCATACCGTGGTCATCCGTATTCTCCCAGTTGTCGAAAGCCTCTTGACGCATCTCCTGAGTGATGGTGAGTTCCGTACAGGGACCTTCGGTCAGTTCTTTACGTTTCTCGTCGGGCGATAGACCCAGCCAATGGTCAGCATCCGAACCTGTGTTGTCACTGCTTTCGATATCGGGCACAACGCCAATACCGGTGCGAGTGAAGCCGGCTTCCGACACGTCGGCACCCCAAGCCAAGGTGTTGGACGGAGAGTTGACGGATGAGAATACAGAGGACACCTCTACCCTCTCGCAGACGGATAAAGACGCCTTACAGGAGTGTATTGACGACTACAATCAGATGTTTGGAATGAACTTCGACCTT
>JAFPLG010000051.1 GCA_017402895.1 Paludibacteraceae bacterium | reverse complement strand
GTTCGCGGCTGGTGGGGATAAACTCCTGGATCATGTCGTCGATGGTGTTGACCAGTGCACGGAACTTAGGTACGCTCATCAGTTCGTCCTGGAGGTTACGCACCAGCAGTTCCTTCTGGGCTAAGGCCACAGGACGCATCTCGTTCCACGTAGCGTCCGGCACTTTCTCGGCGCCCTCGAGCGTCACCTGATCGCCGGCCATATAGAACAGGCTGTCGGGGATAGTCACGCCCACTTCGTAGTTCTGGAAACGGCGCGTCTGGCGAGCGTAGATATTGTGTTTCGACTTCTTGCGAATCGCGAATCGCACATGCGTATTCACCTCCTCCGATGCCCACTTGCCGTCCTCGAGTTGCTGGAAGGTCTCGCGCACCGACATATGGCTAAGCCAGTTCATGTTGATATGCGGCGGCACGTTGATCTTATAGCGCTTGAGCGCATAGGTCGAGTCGGTCGTCACGTACAGGTGACCCGTGAAGCCAAAGCTCTCACTATTGACCGGCACAAAGGCCAGGTCCACGCACTTCACACCCTCGATATAGACGGTGTCCATGATATAGTAGTGGTAGAAGCTGACGGCCAGGGATGACGAAAGCGGACTGACAAAGCGGTTGAGCATCAGGTTGATATCGTTTGAGAAGATATCCATCGGCTGGAACATCGCCTGCAGGTTGCTCGACATGTTTCCATTGTCGAGCAGCTCGTCCAGTCCCTCCCAACGCTTGGCTTTGATCACCTTGCGTTCCTTGTGCGGGCTGGTCTGCACATACTCGTCGGCCATGGTCTCGCGCAGCGACATAGTCAGTATCGTGGTCTTGTTGGTATCGGCCACGGCCTCGTTGCGGGTGATCACCACGCTGTCGACATTGACGATTGTGGTATCCTCGCCTATCTGGATGCTATCGATCTGCACATGGCCGCTATCGATCACCAGCACGCCATCCTCAAAGGCCATCGTGTCGACATAGTTCTCCAGAAACTTGAAGTCGCGCCAGAAAGCATTCTTGTCCAGGTTGTAGTCGAACGGCTCCAGGGCCATCACCAGTTTCTCGTAGCTCTCCACCTTATAGGTGTCGCCGTGACCCACGCGGTTGCGGTCTTTGTTGGCGATGACGTTCTTGATCAGATCGACGGCCGGATTACCCTTTCGGCGGTATTTCTCGCGCGAACGCTTCGGCGTCACCACCACATCCTCCAGCTCCATAGCTGCAGGCTCCAGCACCACAAACAGGTTGGTCGTCTTGCCAGGCTTGACCGTCATAACCTTGGTCTTATAACCCAGCATACGGAAGCAGAGCGTGATCAGATTCTTATCGTTCTGAATCTCGAACTTACCATTGAGATCACTGGTCGTTCCTATCTGTGTGCCCTCGAAATAGATCTGGGTGAAGGGCATTACCTCACCCGTGCCGGCCTCGACTACCTTGCCGGTCACGCGCGTGATTCCCGCTGCCGACAGTCCCACGGACATCAGCACCAAGAGCATCGTCACAATATATCGTACGCCTGTGCGCATAGAAACTCAAATTACAATCAGCGCGCAAAATTACTATTTTTTTTCCACATACGCAAGCGCGCACGCAAAAAAACTGCATAAAATCGGTCTGTTTTTTGCAGGAAACGGAAAATTTTCAATTTTCAATTTCGGTTTTTCAATTATTTTTTGTACTTTTGTACCCAAATTTGTGATTTTGCGGAATGTTACCCTTGGATTTCACCGATAGTATGCGCCAGCAGTTGGGTGCGGAGGCGGACGATTTGTTTCGTTCGCTCAATGCCGAGCCGTCGGTTAGCATTCGGCTGAACGACAAGATCGACGTGCTCACCTTCGATTGCGACACCGACGAAGTGCCGTGGCACGTAGACGGTTACTATCTGGACGAACGTCCGCAATTCACGCTCGACCCGCTTTTCCATGCCGGTTGTTACTATGTCCAGGAGGCCAGTTCGATGTTTATCGAGCAGGCGCTGGAGCAATACGTGGATTCCGAATCTGTCGTGCTGGACCTGTGTGCAGCGCCAGGTGGTAAGTCCACCCTGATCAGCCAGTTCCTGGGCGAGCAGGGGCTGCTCCTGGCCAACGAAGTGGTGCGCCAGCGCGTATTCATCCTCTCGGAGAACATCCAGAAGTGGGGCAACGGCAACACCATCGTCACCCACAACGCCGCTTCGGAGTTTGGCGAGAAATGTCAGAATCTGTTCGACTGTATACTGGTGGATGCCCCCTGCTCGGGCGAGGGTATGTTCCGCAAGGATATGCAGGCCCGCGAGGAGTGGAGTCTGAAGCAGGTACAGCTGTGCGCTGAGCGCCAGCGCAGCATCCTCATGGACGTATGGGATGCCCTGAAACCGGGCGGCATACTCATCTACTCGACCTGCACCTTCAACGAGCAGGAGAATGAGAATAATGTGCAGTGGATCTGTGAGTGTCTGGGCGCGGACATTCTGCCGCTGGACTACGATCCCACGTGGGGCATCCAGGAGGGCAAGGGAGGCATAGGATACCATTTCTACCCCCACCACACCCGTGGCGAAGGATTCTACGTATGCTGCTTGCGCAAGCACGCGGAGGAGTTTGCTCCGTTCCGCATCAAGCCGCCCAAGAAGCCGTTGCCCGCACCGCTCCATCCGGAGTATATCAAGGAGATGCAGACATGGCTGCAGCACCCCGAGCACTGGGCTATCCGACTGACTGATCGGTTTGCTACGGCCTATCCGGCCAAATACAAAGAACTGATTGACTATCTATACACCTTCCTCACGTGTATCTCCACCGGCTTCGGGCTGGGCGAAGAGCGAGGCAAAGGTATTGCGCCGCAGCACAGCCTGAGCATGGTCAAGGACCTGCGCCGCGAAGCCTTCCATACCGTAGCGCTCAACCACGAGCAGGCACTCAGCTACCTGCGGACCGAGGCTTTGAACCTCGAGAATGTCCCCCTCGGAATTTTGCTCCTGACTTACGAGGGTGTCCCCCTCGGTTTCGCGAAGAATGTCGGGAACCGCCAGAACAACCTCTACCCGAACGAGTGGCGTATACGTCATCTGTAGGCGCATCGCCCAGTGCGTTGGGCAAGGTCAGTCGTTCGATATCTTTCTTTAGAAACAGCTCTATGCGCTTCCAGTAGCGCGCATCTTCGGGCGTCACCAGCGTGATGGCCTCGCCGCTATTCTCGGCGCGGGCAGTTCGACCGATACGGTGCACATAATCCTCTGGATCGTGCGGCACGTCGTAGTTGATGACCAGCGGCACATCAGTCACGTCTATTCCACGCGACACCACGTCGGTAGCCACCAGCACATCAATCTTGCCGTTTCGGAAATCGAGCATCACCTGGTCGCGTTCGCTCTGCTCCAGATCGCTATGCATCGCACGAGCGTCGATACGGAGCGTACGCAGCGTGCGGGTCAGTTCCTTGACGCGCTGTTTCTTGCCGGCAAAGACGATCACTTTCTTCAGGTCGCGTCCCTCCAGCGCCAACTGCACAAAGCCGGGTTTCTGGGCCTCGAACAGTCGTGCACACATCTGATGAATCGTCTCCGGCGGACGCGAGACGGCTATCTGCACCTCGACAGGATGATGCATGATGGCCTTGGCCATCTGCCGTATCTTAGGCGGCATCGTGGCGGAGAACATAATCGTCTGCCTGTCACGGGGCAGCCGACGAACAATCGTCATGATGTCGTCGTAGAATCCCATGTCCAGCATGCGGTCCGCCTCATCCAGGATAAAGTATTTCACGCCGGAGAAATCGACGTCGTAGATATTCATTTGTGCCAGCAATCGGCCCGGCGTAGCAATCACGATATCAGCCCCTTTCTGCAATCCGCTCACCTGGTTTCCCCAAGCCCCGTTGTCCTTGCCGCCATATATAGCTACGGACGAGAACGGCACGTAGAAACCGAAGCCCTCCATCTGCTGGTCGATCTGCTGCGCCAGTTCGCGCGTCGGCGCCATGATGATGGCATTCAGTTTGTTCGGATCGTGGTTGTCATAGGCCAAGTTGGTCAGCAGCGGCAGGATATATGCCGCTGTCTTGCCCGTTCCCGTCTGGGCGCACGATATCACATCGCGTCCATCCAGTATGACCGGTATCGTCTCGGCTTGCACCGGGGTGCACTCGTCGAAGTGCATGTCCCACAATGCATCCAAGACCTCATCCGATAATGCCAATTCGTCGAAGAACATTATAATGGCTAACGGTTAGTGGTTAATGGCTAATGGTTAATCTTTTGCTGCGCAAACCGGAGATTAAGGATGCTACCACGTCTATCTGTTTGTCAACATTCTCTTTTTCTTTTATCGAAATATATCCCAAATCACAAGCAATATCAAGCTGTGCACTTATTTCTAAAAGCGATCCAAATGCGATTTCTAAAAAGTGAGTTTGTTCTTTTGCAGAATACCTTCCCATGCCTTCTGCTATATTCGACGGCACAGAAACAGCTGCTCTACGCAATTGATCAGAGAGGGCAAAATTCTCATTCGGGGGAAAGTTGCATATCAACGCATACACCTCTTTAACCAATTTCCTGCTTTCTTGGTAAGCTACTAAATTTTTAAACCTATTCTTTGTTTTCTCCATAGCACTTTCGCCTATAACCTTTAGCCCTTCGCCCAGCTTTCGCCTATAACCTTTAGCCCTTCGCCTTTATTTTTCCCAACCTTCAAAAATCTCCGGACCGTAAATATTATCTTCGTCCTTGTCGTGCAGCGGACTCCAGAGTTGTGCAAAGAACGGATTTTGCTTTGCTACGCGGTCCCAGTGCCAAGGAACTTGTTTTTCTTTGGGTTCGCCTTCATACGGATACGGCATGTCGGCCGGACTCCAGTGGCCGCCCAGCAGGATCAGTCGCGGCGTAGCTTCAAACTGATTGCCGTTAGCGTCCTCCCATGTCAACTGCTCATCCCATAGCTCGAGTCCCTTTGCTTTGGGCTTCTCGGTCACCAGTTTTCCGCCGCGGAACTTAGCCGCTTTCTTTAGCTCAGTCACCGTCAACTTGTCCATCGGCTTCTGCTCATCATAGCCGTGATCCATCAGCACGGGTGTCTCGCTGTTGTGGCTCAGGTCCATATGCTTCCAATCGGGAATCGCCTCATATGCCTCCAGCGAACCGTAGTAGGCAGCGATGCGCTTACGAGCCTTTTCCTTTTCGCCACTCGTCCCTTCACCTTTCGCCTTCTTTACCCACCACTGCGTACCATGCTCCTGGCTATTGGCCATAAACCACATCGCAGCTTTTACACAGTGCGGGAAGAGTTTAGCGATATGGGTCTTGGCAGCGAACTTGATGCCGCCGGGCAACGACTGTGCCTTTGCCATCTGCGCAAAGTACTCCTTTATCGGCACGTTGGCGCGGAAATGGAGCAGTTCCTCCAGCCGGTCACCGTCGATATACCACATACCGTGAAAGTTTCTGGTCGTAAACCAGTTGGCATTGAATATCTTCTCTGGCTTCGGGCAACCTATTGCCTCCAGCAGCAGGCACTCAAACTCGTAGTTCGAGAGGCGGTATTCTGCTCCCGAACCGATATTATAGTAGTTTTTCCAGAATTCTTCAGGTACTTCGGGTCGACATACGCGCTCCAGCAGGCGGCCGCTGTCTTCTACGGTAGCCCACTCCAGTACACCGCGAATCGGCACGTGGAACATAATGGGGTCGTAGTTCTTCAGGATTGCCGGATAGAGGATGCCCGACTGGCGCAGGCTGGCCCATGTCTTGATACCCGAATTGGTGATGATGCGCTCCGCCAGCGCCTTGGTCAGTCCGTAGTGGTCGTAAGCCGACACGCATATTGGATCGCCCGCACGTCCCCAGTGGAGCGGTTCGCGACGGTCGCCCATCTGGGCCACCGAACCGACATACACCACCCGGGGTTGTTTCTTCTCGGGCTGCGCCAGCACGGCCTTCGTCACGTTCTCCGCAGCCGTGATATTGGTGCGAAGCGTGGCCTTTGGCCGGTAATCGGCCTGCGGCGACACCATACCGCCTACGTGCAGCACGATGTCTGCGCCTTTCACGCCCTCCAGCACGTTCTCGTAACGGGTCAAGTCGCCCCAGATAACATGGAGCGCGGGATATTGGGCCTGAAGCGGAGCCAACAGATCCTTATTCTTCTGACTCGGACGAGCGAGTATACGTAGTTCGTAGTTATCCGGGTAGCGCAGGATCTCCATCATACCTGCATGACCCATCGTACCGGTTGCGCCGGTAAGAAATACAACAGTCTTCTTTTTTGCCATTATTTCTTCTTTTTATCTGCTGGTTTGAGCAAGAACTGCTCGATGATTTCCTCGATTTGGTCCTGGGGATACAGGCCCACCAGGATCTGAGGTTTGCCATATTTAGGGATATAGAGCACCTGAGGTATGCTCGAGATATTGAATAGCGCAGCCAGTTCACGTTCGCGCTCGGTGTCTACCTTGTAGAACATCACTTTGCCCTTGTATTTCTCGCTCAGCGTCTCCATGATAGGCGCCAACCGTTTGCACGGTCCGCACCACGTCGTATAGAAGTCGATTATCGCCGGAACCTTACCTACGTAGTTCCACTCACGATTCTTCGTATAGTCAAATACGTTCTCCTTGAACTGAGCGGTTGTCAGGTATTTCACTTCCGCCATGCCGGGCATCGCAACCAGCCATGCCAGCAGGCATAAAAACATCATTTTACGCATAATTCTCCATTTTACGCCGCAAAGTTACGAAATAATTTGCATAAATGCAAAAATAATTGTATTTTTGCGCCGTTTTACGCATTTTGAGCATGATAACCGACGATATTTTTCTGGAGTTGCACCGTATCCTGCCCCGCTTTCCCGAGGATCAGGTGTTTGTAATTACCGACGAGAACGTAGCCCGTCATAGTCTGCCGTTGTTCACCGAGCAGATTGCCGATTTCGGCCCGCTCTTTCTGAACACCCTGCGCCAGCACACGCTCGTTCTGCCTGCCGGCGAGGAGCATAAGAACCTAAATACGGTTCAGCGCATCTGGGACTATCTCCAGTCGGCTGGCGCTACGCGTCGTTCGATCGCCCTGCTGCTGGGCGGCGGTGTCGTGACCGACCTGGCGGGATTTGCCGTCTCGTGTTATCAGCGCGGCATCCCGTTTATCAACATCCCCACTACCCTACTCTCTATCGTTGATGCATCCGATGGCGGCAAGACGGGCATCGACTATGGCGGACTGAAGAACCAGATTGGTCTCTTCCGTCCCGCACTGGAGAATATCATCTGGCTGCCCTTCTTGCGCACCCTGCCCGCCGAGCAGTTTCTGTCCGGTTGGGCCGAGATGATCAAGCATGCAATGATTGCCAGTCCGCTCGAGTGGAATCGTCTGCTGGCTTTCGACCTGGAGCAATATATCAGCCAACCCGATGAAGCGCTGGAAGAGGAGTTCCGAGCCATTCTTAGCCGATCGATGGAAATCAAGCGATATGTCGTGGAACAGGATCCCGAGGAGCAAGACGCACGTCGCACGCTCAACCTTGGGCACACAGTGGGTCACGCTCTGGAATCCATCCTTATCGAGCGCAAGCAACCCCGTCCGCACGGTTATTGTGTGCTATGGGGAATGGTCGCAGAGCTCTACCTGAGTCATCTCGTTATGGGATTCCCCACGGAGACGGTCACGCAACTCGGTCGCTATATGCTGGACCACTATGGTGCCATCGGCTTCTCGTGCCGCGACTACGACCACTTGCTCGCGCTCATGCGTCATGATAAGAAGAATACCGACAGTCGCATCAGTTTCACCCTACTGCGGCATATCGGTAGTCCTGCTGTCGGCTCGCATGTTGCCGACGATCAAATCCGCGAATCGCTGGATTATCTCTTCTCGCTCTAATAGGCGCGACGCCTTCTATAATATAACGTTCCCGCGTACGCGAGCGCGAGGATTGCCATCAATCCCCATGCTACGTCGCCTGCCGGAACAGGGTCATCCTCGTCCGGTATAGGATCGGGACGTCCACCGGGATACTCACCGTCTTCGGTCATCGTGGCGCGACGAGCCGCTATGCCCATCTTCTGCTCCACCACCTCTTCTGCTGCGCTGGCCCCCACAGCCGTTACGGCATTGTTCATCATCGGGATATAGATCGGCCCCGTATAGCTCAACGCCGACGAGGGACCGGTCTTCTGCTGACCGGCGCTGTTGGTGGCGGTGCTGAAGATTCCGTTTCCGCCGCCACCGACGCTCTTCATCGTGGCGCTACTGGTGGTATGTATGTGCATAGCTGCACCTCCCGTAGCCGGCGTGCCGGTCATCTCTTGTAGGCGCATAGTGGGCACCTGGTACGACAGTCGTTTCATGCCGTATCGTGGTGTCGTATTCGTTGCTGACGGTGCACTGCCCAACGTGGGCGATGCAGTTCGTACCACTACGGGAGTCGTCTC
>JAFPLG010000050.1 GCA_017402895.1 Paludibacteraceae bacterium | reverse complement strand
GGAAGATCACGATGAGCGCGATGGCACCCACCGATATGATGCGGTCGAACATGGCGGAAGTCAGTTCCAGTTGGAATACAAACTTCACCAGAAACCATACTATCACAAATGCCATAATACCCCAGAACAGGTTCACAGCGCCCGAACGACGCAACAACCGGAATGCGTAGTACAGAATAAGTGCTACCAGCAGGATGTCGACGATATATTTTATCTGAAAGTCAATACCAAACATTTCTATTTACGATTTAACGATTTACGATTTATTTCAATTTCTGATATAGTTTCACGGTTTGTGCAGCTTCTCGTACGTCGTGCACGCGCAATATGTCTGCGCCGCGGGTGAGGGCATACATATGCAGCGCCTGTGTGGGTGCGAGAGCCTCGTCTGGCGTGATATCCAATGTGCGCCAAATCAATGACTTACGCGACACGCCAACCAGCAGCGGTAGTGCTTCTTCATGTATGGTTCTGAGCGCCTCGTAATCCGCCTCCATACTACCCAGAAAACCGATTCCGGGATCCAGGATCAGTTGGATGCCTTCCATCTCGGGCGATAGTTGTTTCTTGGTCAGCACATAGGGCACTTGGTGCCGGCGTACCAACTGATACATCGCCTCGTTGCCACCCGTGACATCGTTGATGATCATCGGTCCGTATTGTTCCAGCGCGCGCCGGGCTACCTCCTGTCGGTAGGTATCGAGCGAGAGAATAGCTTCCGGCAGTTCCCGGCGCAGGATCTGCAGGGCAAGTTCTACTCTCCGCCATTCTTCCTCCAATTCGGGTTGAGGACCACCGGGACGCGTGGAGCATCCGCCGATATCCAGCACGGCGGCTCCGTCACGAATCATCGTTCGTGCTCGCTCGGCGAGCGCGGGAGTCGTCACTCGTGAAGGGGCATAGAAACTGTCGGGAGTGACATTCAGTATACCCATGATTCGGGGTTCTGACAGCGATAATTCACTTCCGCCTATATGCAGGACCTGCTTGCTCATAAATCGCGGCAAAGGTACGAAAAGGAATTGGAAATGGAAAATAGAAAATTGAAAAAGTGGGCTAAACGCGTGAAAAAGTAAAAAATATGGTAAAAAAAGTGCGCGCACGCTTGCGTATGTGAAAAATAAGTAGTATCTTTGCAGGCTGAAAATTATGACCCTACTCGAATTGAGCTGGAAAATTATTATAAAATAGATATTATGAACAAGGTAATTAAGCTATTTCTGCTGATCTCTGTAGTGAGCCTGAGTGCTTGCAAACAGAGTGACCTGAACACCAAGGTGTCGAACACCACGGGTTGGAACTACTTCGATCAGAAGACAACCAACTTTGAGGCGTACGACAACCTGGGTAATGTTAACCCTACCGGTATGGTGCCCATCCAGGGTGGTGTATTCACCATTGGTGAGCAAGATGAGTTCATCACGGCTCCGCGTAACAACATGGACCGCCAGATTACGGTTAGTTCGTTCTACATGGACAAGTACGAGGTGACCTGTCTGAACTGGAACGAGTACCTGCATTGGTTGGAGATTGTGTTTGGCAAGTCCGCTCCTCAGCTGGTTGACGCTGCTCGTCCGGACTCGACTGTATGGCGTGATGAGTTGGCATACAACGAGCCGTATCTGGAGAACTACTTCAAGCACCCGGCTTTCTCCCACTATCCTATCGTAGGTGTGACCTGGGATCAGGCGATGGCATACTGCCAGTGGCGTACCGACCGTGTGAACGAGTTGGCATTGATCAACTGTGGTGCTATCCAGGTTCCTGACTTCGCAGAGCTAAACAACCGTTGGCCGATCGATACCACCATTACCGAGGAGGACCGTGCAGCTCTCTTGGAGGAGATGCAGGATCCTGACTGGGTAGCAGATCCGGGTTCGATCGAGGAGTGGAATCAGCAACACCCAGGTTACCATCTGGATACGCTGCGCGAGTTGAAGGACTTTGCTAAGGACGAGATTCGTAAGTTCCGTGATGCCGGTTTCGAGCCGCGTAAGGGTACGTGGGATACTACGACGATCCTGGTTTGCCGCGTGCCGTACGACTATATCCGCGACCACTTTGTGTTCAACACCGAGAAATACCTGTTCAGCGAGGACTATAATCCTGAGTTTGGACGTCGTCCGATGAAGGATAGCTATGGCAACGACCGTAAGGTGAACAAGGCTGATGGTGTCTTCGTTACCGGTTATCGTCTGCCGACCGAGGCTGAGTGGGAGTTTGCCGCTTATGCACCTGTAGCTGGTGAGGACGGTATTACCGTAGAGGATAAGATCTATCCTTGGTCGGGTTATCATCCACGTGACCTGAGTAAGCAGAACGTAGGTCGTCTGCAGGCTAACTTTGTTCGCGGACGAGGCGACATGATGGGTGTATCGGGTGCGTTGAACGACTGCTATGTGATTACCGCTCCGGTTAACTCGTTTTTGCCGAACGACTTCGGTCTGTACAACATGGCCGGTAATGTCAATGAGTGGGTACTCGATGTATATCGTGAGACTTCGTATCAGCAAGCTACTGAGTACAACTCGTTCCGTGGTAATGTCTATCGCGAGCCGAAGCGTGAGAACGGCAAGTACGTGCTTGACTCGCTCGGATGCTTTGCTGTAGAGTTTACTTCAGATAACGATAAGCGTGACTACAAGGATGGTGACTTCGGAAGCCTCATCGACGTAGATTTCCCGTTGGATACAACCGGTCTGGCTAACTTGGAGGGCAAGAAGATGGACCCGACAGACGTGCTGGCTCCGCGTATCACGAAGAAGACTCGCGTATACAAAGGTGGTAGCTGGGCAGACCGTATCTACTGGCTGAGCCCGAGTACACGTCGTTACCTGGATCAGGACAAGTGCTCCAACCAAATTGGTTTCCGTTGCGCTATGTCTACGCTGGGTGATCAGATTCCGGGAACGCCTGCTCGCCGTTAATCGCTATTTGAAAAATTGAAAACTGAAAAGTAAAAAAGTAAACGATATGAATTTCCCAACAAATCTTCGTTATACGAACGAACATGAATGGATTCGCGTAGAGGGCGATGAGGCATATGTAGGTATTACAGATTATGCTCAGTCCGAACTCGGCGAGATCGTCTTTGTAGATGTAGACACCATTGGTGAGGAAATCGCTCAGGGTGAGGTATTCGGTTCGATCGAGGCCGTTAAGACCGTTAGCGATCTGAATATGCCTGTTACCGGTGAGGTACTTGAGTTCAACGAGGCTCTCAACGATCAACCGGAGGCTGTCAACAACGATCCTTACGGCGAGGGCTGGATTATCAAGATTAGCGTGAAGGATGCTGCTGAACTGGACAACCTACTGGACGCTTCCGGTTATCAAGCCATCCTCTAATTCATCCTGTAAAGACGGATTCAAACAACAAGCGCGACTCTTAGGAGCCGCGCTTGTTGTATATGTGTGTTATTTTTTAATTCTTAGGAGGATAGGATAATGATCCGATATGCCACCGTTGTACCTTGGCCCTATATACGTGCGGCGAGGCTTGTAACCCAGATAGCGTTTGTCATACTCCTTTAGTCTATCTATGTCTTTGACTTGCATCTCAGCCTTTTCAGCAATCAATAGGGATACATAGAATTGATCCAGCATAGTCCATCTGCCCTGATACTTATGCGTGCCTTCCCATCTGCGAACTTCGGGTAAAGTAGCCATGTTTAGAAGCCCTCTGATGTCGTCTTTGGGCGCGCTATTCATATCGCCCATAACGATTATCGTTGGGTTGTTAGAAACGGAATAAATACTATCTACGAGCGTTTGGATGGCTTGTTTTGCTCGCTTTCGTTTCCATTCCGTGGCTTGCGCTCCACCCCATTGAGAGGGAAGGTGACAAACAATAAGATGGAGTGTGTCTCGGGTGGCTGTCTCGGTACACACATATAATAAATCACGCGTGCGCGTAGTACTGTCTAATGCGACATAGACAGGTCTGCTACTGAGTAGTTGGATTCGTTTGGTGCGATAGAGCAACGCACAGTCAATACCTCGCCGGTCCGGCCCATCGTAATGTATATAGTCATATCCCGGCATACGGCGTTTGAGATCTATCAGACAACTATCGCTCTCCACTTCGCATAGTCCAATGATATCCAGTCCCTGCCAACCGCCAATCAGCGACAGCGAACGACTGATGGCATTTAGTTTGCGAAAATAGCGATTGAGTGTCCAATGATAGGTGCCGGTTGGTGTGTAGTCCGAATCCGGATTCAGGCTGTCTCTGCCGGGATGAAAGAGGTTCTCTACATTCCAAAAAGCGAGTGTATACGTAGAATCGTCGGGATACTGGAAATCCTGCGCAGCCAGAGGCAACGCAACCCATAGTATCAGTATGGCACGAAGAAAACGCACTAAGAAAGCATACTAATAGTCCGTTGTAGTGCGCGAATGAGACGGTCGATATCTTCCCGGTCGTTGTATAGACCGAACGACACGCGTACCGTTCCCGGAACCCCCAGACTGTCAATCAGCGGTTCGGCACAGTGGTGACCGGTGCGAACAGCTACTCCTTGCTGGTCAAGCAGCGTACCGATATCGAAAGGATGAATCAGTCTACCTTCTTGGTACATGTTAAAGCTGATGGCACCTATCTTTTCTTGCTTTTCAGCGTAGATCTTGATGCCTGGAATCTTTTCCAGTAGTTGTGCTTCGGCGTATTGTGCTAGCAACCCTTCTTCTTTAGCAATCTTTTCCAGTCCGATATCGGTCATATACTCGATAGCTTTCGACAGGGCGTAACTGCCAATAAAATTCGGCGTACCGGCCTCAAATTTATAGGGCAGTTCATTATACGTCGTACCTTCCCAACGCACATGCTGAATCATCTCTCCGCCACCTTGATAAGGCGGTAGGCGGTTGAGCCATGCTTCTTTGCCATAGAGCACACCCATACCGGTTGGTCCGTACATTTTATGGCCGGAGAAGACCAAAAAGTCGCAATCCATCTGCCGGACATCGATGGGCATGTGTGGAACAGATTGCGCGGCATCAATGCAGACGGGAATCTGCTGTTGATGCGCCAAGCGAATCATCTCTTCTACGGGTTGGCGGATACCCAGCACATTGCTCACATGCGCTACTGACACAAGCCTTGTACGAGCGTTGAGCATGGAAGCATAAGCCTCGGTATCCAGCGTTAAGTCTTCTTTGAGAGGGATAACGCGTAGGGTGGCTTGCTTGCGTTCACACAGCATTTGCCATGGTACGATATTCGAGTGGTGCTCTAGTGCTGAAACAATAATCTCATCGCCCTGGCTTATAAACGCTTCTCCAAACGAGAAGGCAAGCATGTTGATGGCATCCGTCGTGCCCTTGGTGAAGATGATCTCACGAGCCGAAGAAGCATGGATAAAGTCCGCTATCTGTTGGCGGGCTTGTTCGTGACGAATTGTAGCTTGTTGGCTCAAGTAATGTGTACCGCGATGGATATTGCTGTTCCAATGGGTATAGCCCTCCACAATGGCATCTACCACCATTTGAGGCTTCTGACTCGTAGCTGCATTATCCAGATACACCAGCGGTTGGCCGTGTACTTGGGTCGTTAATATCGGAAATTCCTCTCTTCTCATGGTTTGTAATGACTGTTTTCGAGGATCTGTTGTGCGTCGTCGTTATCTAGCAACGCTTGCATGGTCACATCCTCGTTGGTATTCATATAGTTTTCTACGATGCGCCAACCAACCCAACTTCCTAATCGGCCCGGTGAGTCTTGCGACACTTCGGAGGTGAAAGGTCCGTCGTTCATGTAGGAGGTCAGTACGATGCCGTCGGTCTGGAAGAGGTCGCGTTTGTCCATGATACGCTGCCAGATAGCACGTTCATGATCCACGCACCATGTCCATTGTTCGCGACTATAACCTATAATCTGTTCCTCCTTCTCCTCCGGCAATATCTGGTCGAGCAGATACATAATCTTGCCGTGATAGATCATGTGGTCCAGAAGGCGATTTTGGCGTCCGTTGAAGGGTAGGCTCCGGAAGAGATACGCACTAATAGCATCCCCTACTACACACTCTTTGCGCATGTTCTGTTTTTGATATTCGTAGGCTAGTTGGGCGTATGCCGGATAGTCTGATCCAAGATACATATCTGCACCAATACCAATAACTCCCTCGCTTGGGAAATAAACCGGTGATACGAACCCTGATACATACAGATATATATCCGGAACGCTCATGTCTGGAAACAGATACTTCAGCCTGGTGAAAGCCTCGTTTGTTTCCCGTTGTATGTCGCTTATGTCCGCAAACAGGGATTGTTCATCCTTTAGCATCTGCTGTATCTTAAGTGTAGTATCCGTCAGAAATTTTGGTAGTACAGCCACTAGGCTATCTTTGTTTTCTAACCCTAATAAGTCGCTCGTAAAGTAGGGCATAAAATCTGGATATTCTTTGTATAGTTTATCCACAGACTCGCTCATTTGCGTAGTATCCAGCCCTACAAACGCACTATCAAACCTTATGATTTTTACCGTCTGCGGTGTCATTTGGGCATTTTCAAACAGATCCCGCTTCGACTGACAACCGGCACAAATCATCGCTATCAATATTCCGATATATATTTTCCGCATTTCTCTTCTCCTTTCACTTTTCACCTTTCATCTTTCATTTTATATCACGCCGTCTTTGATTTCTATCACGCGATCGGCAATACCGGCCAGTTCTTTGTCGTGGGTAACGATGATGATGGTCTGATTATATTGGTCGCGGAGATGCAGCAATAGGTTGTGCAAGTCCTTTTTATTGACTTCGTCCAGACTTCCTGACGGCTCATCGGCAAGTATCACCTTAGGCGACATCATTAGTGCTCGCGCTGCAGCTACGCGTTGTTTCTCGCCTCCGGATAACTCGTTAGGCTTGTGCTCCAAACGATTTCCCAGTCCCAATTCTGTCAACAGGCGTGTGGCGCGCTCACGTATTGTTGCACGCTCTTCTCCGGCAATCATACCGGGTATCATGACGTTTTCAAGCGCCGTAAACTCCGGCAATAACTGATGAAATTGGAATATAAATCCAATATTTTGATTGCGCCAGTGGGCCAGTTCTTTTTCGTTCAGAGCAAAGACGTCGATGTTGTCCACAAAGACTTGTCCCTGATTAGGACGATCCAGAGTGCCTATTATTTGAAGTAGGGTCGTCTTACCTGCACCCGACTTGCCGACAATGGCTACTATCTCGCCTTTATCTACGTTCAAATTCACACCCTTCAGCACTTCTAACGTGCCAAACGACTTATATATGTTTTTTACTTGTATCATATTCATTAGGTAATAACTAATCTTCTATCTCCATTCGCAAGAGGTTCTATCTTTATGCGAACTACATCTTCGGGTAGTAAAGCATCAATTTTTTCCGGCCACTCGATGAAGCAATAGTTGCCTGAATACAAATACTCCTCCGCACCAAAGTCCATGGCCTCGCGAATGTCCTTCAGCCGGTAACAATCGAAATGGTATACTTCACCCCGATAAGGTTGTTCTATGTCATACACATTCACGATAGCAAAGGTTGGACTGTTAACAACATCCATTGTGCCCATCTGTTCACATAGGTACTTGATGAACGTTGTCTTACCTGCACCCATTTGACCATCAAAGGCAAACACACGATGTGGCTCCTGCTCGCGCAGGATGTCCAACACACTCACCTCTTTCCCCTGCTCGTTGAGTAACAAAAGTGTCTCGGTGTGCTTAGAAGCAACTTTTTTTATCGTATAATTACGCATGTTCTTGGGTTTTATTCAATTCTCAAAGCGTTATTTTGTGCAATAATTGTTCGTAAACAGCTGAACCTCTGCGTGTTCCAAGTAAACTCTGCCATTCTTCCAATCTGGCGCTTCTAGCGCGTTGAACAGAACCGAAATGAAGCAGTATCTTTTGCTTAGTGGCCGCACCAACTCCCTGTAAATCATCCAGTTGGCTACTCGTGTGCGACTTGCTCCGGCGCGATTTATGGTATGTGATAGCAAAACGATGCACCTCGTCTTGAATCTGAACCATCAGTCGGAACACATCACTTGTAATCGGCATCCCGATCTCCTGTGGCGGGAATCCGAACAGGAGCGTCTGAGTGCGGTGACGATCGTTCTTCTTGAGGCCCGCAATCGGAATGCTGAGCCCTAACTGGTCCTCCACAACCTCGCGAATAGCGTTCATTTGTCCGATGCCACCGTCTGCAATTATCAAATCGGGCAAGCCCTGTCCGTCCTCTATGAGATGCTGATACCTGCGGCGTACCACCTCTCGCATGCTGCCGTAGTCGTCCTTTCCCTCGATATTTCTCAGTTGGAATCGTTTGTACTCACTCTTCTGTGGTTTTGCCCGACGAATGACTATACACCCTGCTACAGCATCCTGACCTTGGATATGCGAGTTGTCGAAACTGTCGATCCAATCGGGCATTTTCTCCAAATGGAGCATGTCTTTCAGTTCCGTCAGTATCCGTGTAGCCCGTTGCTCCGGATTCAGTTTATCTGATTGCTTCAGACAGTCCTGCTTATATTGCTCTACGTTGCGTTGCGCCAGTTGCAGCAGCTGTTTTCGATCGCCCGTAACGCCGATATGAACGTGCAAACTCTCGTCGAATCCATCGGGCAGAAATGGCACCAGAACATCTTGTGTCTCGCTTTCGAGTTGTTGACGTAGTTCGTACATACCCATCGCCAGCAATTCTTCGCGGCTTTCGTCTAACTGACGACGATAGGCAATCGTCTGTCCCTGAACCACACTACCGTTGTGGACGTGTAGCATCGCGATATAGACATTCTGGTCCTGCTCATCGTAACCAAACACATCGATGTCTTGAACCGATGAATTCGTGATAATTGTTTTGCTCCGGAACTGATGGAGCAGTTCGAGTTTGCGCTTGGTCTCTCCGGCTTCTTCATACTGCATATCGCGTGCCTGGGCTTGCATCTCTTGTTCCAACTGCCCGATGAGTTCGTGGGTATCTCCTCGTATTATTTTCTTAGCTGCCTGTATCCACTCGCTGTACCGCTCCCGTTCGTGTCCTTCGCATATCCCGCAGCAGCGGTGGATATGGTATTTTAGGCACACTTTATGCCTTCCCCGTTCGATCTCATCTGAACGTATCGGCATAGTGCAGGTGCGAATCGGAAAAAGCTGATGAATCAATTCTAGCGCCAGGTCAACGGTATTGCCGAAGCTATAAGGTCCGTAGTATTCTCCCAAACCCTTTTGTATCGAACGAGTTTTGAAAATGCGCGGGTATTCTTCGCGCGTGATGCATATGCTGGGGTACGATTTGCCGTCTTTGAGTAGGATATTGTATTTCGGCTGATGTTGCTTTATTAGGTTGTTTTCCAGTAGAAATGCATCCTGCTCTGAATCTACGACTACATATTTAATATCGGCTATATGTGCCACCAGTTGACGTGTCTTTGACGACTGCTGCGTTTTCTGGAAATAGCTGTTTACACGGCGATGTAGATTCTTGGCCTTGCCTACATAGATAATCTGCCCATCCCGATCTAGATACTGGTACACACCCGGACTCTCGGGCATGCGTCGCAGTAAAAAATCAATATGACCATCTATCACTTTAGCCATTCGCTTTCAGCCTTTATTCGTTCACCTCTATCCCGAACAGGCAGTCTACGTTGTCTGCTTTACCATCCAGATACTCTCGGCCGTGCAATCCTTCTAACTCAATGATACAATTGACGTATATCTTTTTTACGCTCAGTTTCTTCACTAGATTGATAGCCGCCTCCATTGATCCGCCGGTAGCCAAGATGTCATCATGAATCAGCACGATGTCATTCTTCGAAAGAGCGTCTTTGTGAATCTGGATCGTATCATCGCCATATTCCTTGGCATAAGTAACAGAAACAGTCTCTGCTGGCAACTTGTTGTGCTTGCGGATGGGTACAAAGCCTGCGCCTATCTCGATAGCTACAGCTGGCGCTAGAATAAATCCTCGCGACTCGATACCTACAACCTTGGTGATTCCAGCATCCTTGTATCTGCGGACAATTTCATCGCGCATCCACATGAGGCATTCCGGCTTGGCCAGCGCCGTTGTGATGTCCTTGAACTGAATGCCCGGTATCGGAAAATCCGGCACGTTGCGAATAGCGTTTTTTACTTCTTCTGCATTCATATATATTTTAATTTTGATTTTACGATTTTCTTACATTGTTCCACGTGAAACATTCGCAAGTTTGTTTACTTGTAAACAAAAATGAGTGTTTTTTTAAAAAATATTTTGTTTTTCTATCTCCCCATCATCACGAGCAGCACGCTGATATCATTAGGACTGACGCCTGGAATGCGGCTGGCCTGGCTGATAGTACGTGGCTGGATTCGGTTGAGTTTCTGTCGTGCCTCGGTGGATAGCGATTGCAGTTGATTGTAGTCGTATCCTTCGGGTAGTGCGATTCGATCCAGTCGTTGTAGTTTCTCGGCTGCTTGTTGCTCGCGCAAGATATAACCCTCGTACTTAATCTGAATTTCGGTTTCTTCTATTACTTCTTCGCTTCCGATTTCATCCAGTATTTCTTGGAGCGCAGGTACTGCTTGTGCCAGAGCGCGGATGGTGATTTGGGGGCGTGTGACGAGTTCGCGTAGGCGGCAACTATGTTGCAATCCACCTGTAGATTGCGCCTCTAGCCAGCTACTTATCTCCGATGGTTGAACGAGTGTCTCGCCCAGGTATGCGTCCAATCGAGCAATGGCAGCTTGTTTTTGTTCGAATACGCGCTTGCGTTCTTCGTCAACAAGTCCCAGGCGGATGCCTTCATTGGTCAGTCGTTGGTCGGCATTATCCTGGCGCAGTAGTATGCGGTGCTCGGCGCGCGAGGTGAACATGCGGTAGGGCTCGTCTACGCCTTTGCAAACCAGGTCGTCAACGAGTACGCCTATATAACTTTGGTCGCGTTGCATCACGAACTCTGGCAGTCCATTGATAGTCTGGTGGGCGTTCACACCCGCCACAAGTCCTTGGCCTGCAGCTTCTTCGTAGCCCGTAGTGCCGTTGATCTGACCGGCAAAGAAGAGGTGCTTAATAAGGCATGTCTCCAGTGTGTGGTGCAGTTGCGTGGGGTCGAAGAAATCATACTCTATTGCATATCCAGGACGATACATTACGACGTTTCTAAGCCCGGGAATAGTCCGAAGTCCGGCCAGTTGCACCTGCCACGGAAGTGACGATGAGAATCCATTGATATAGTACTCGTTGCTATCGACCCCTTCAGGTTCGAGAAATAGCTGGTGGGAGGGCTTGTCGGCAAAGGTGACGATTTTTGTTTCTATGCTAGGGCAGTAACGTGGCCCGATGCTCTGGATTTGTCCGTTGAAAAGGGGTGAGTCTTCGAGTCCTGCACGTAGTGCTTCGTGCGTCTCAGCATTAGTATAGGTAATCCAGCAAGACATTTGTTTCAGTTCTCGTCCGACCGTGGGAAGATAGGAGAAGTGGTGCCAATCCTGGTCGCCAGGTTGTTCTTGCAATTCGGTGAAATCGATACTTCTTCGATCTATGCGTGCTGGAGTGCCGGTTTTCATACGATCGGTTTTGAACCCGAGTTGACGGAGTTGTTCAGTCAGTCCGTACGAGGCGGGTTCGGAGATACGTCCGCCTTGAATCTGGGTGCGTCCCACGTGCATCAGCCCGTTGAGAAACGTTCCGTTGGTCAGTACGACAGCACGGCCACTCATCTCGATGCCCAGCAACGTCTTCACGCCGCATACAGCGCCGTCACGGATGATGAGTTCGGTGACTGTGTCTTGCCATATACATAAGTTGTCGGTGGTGCTCAGAGCCTCGACCCACTGTTCGATAAAACGTTTGCGATCGCTCTGGCTACGCGGACTCCACATCGCCGGTCCCTTGCTACGATTGAGCATGCGAAACTGGATAGCCGAGTGGTCGGTAACCTCACCCATTTTTCCTCCGAGTGCATCTATTTCTCTGACTATCTGCCCCTTAGCAATTCCTCCGACGGCCGGGTTGCAACTCATCTGACCTATCTTATTCATATCCATGGTGATGAGTAGCGTGCGGCTGCCCAGACGTGCAGCCGCATGAGCAGCTTCACAACCGGCGTGTCCGGCTCCTACAACGATTATGTCGTACTGGAAGTCCATGTATGCTGTTTTATAGGTTCTTTTTCTTCATTTTCCATCGCCAAGAGGGCAGGTGTGCGCTGCTTGTGATCGTACGAGTTCGTGGCGAAAATACCCCCGGCAGGTGGTGGCGTTCCACTACTTCGTGCGTGGCGGGATTTACCACGACGCCAATGATATCAAACCGAGGTTGCAAATCGTCGATACGATGCAACCGGACGTAGGCGTTGGCTGCTACGGTCATGCGCCGTTTTTTCCCCTCGTCAACGTATTCCTCCGGACTTATATCGCCGAAGGTGGTAGTACGTGCCTTTACTTCGGCAAAGACGATAGTATGGTTATCTTTTGCGATGATATCCACCTCAAAATGGCCGAGTCGCCAGTTGCGTTCCAATATCTTGAAACCCTGTTTGCGCAACAAGTCGGCGGCTGTATCTTCTCCGACTATACCTATGGGATTGGTGACAAACATCGCTTATTATCTCATTTGTTCAGCTCCCGCTGCATCTAATCGTAGCATAATGAATAGCAGCATGGTGAATCCCCAGAGCGAACTACCTCCGTAGGAGAAGAAAGGCAAGGGGATACCAATCACGGGCAGTACGCCCAAGACCATACCGATATTGATAGTCAGATGGAATAAGAATATAGATGCTACCGAGTAGCTGAAGATGCGCGAGAAGTTGTCTTTCTGCCGTTCTGCGATGTGAATCAGGCGCAGGATAAAGATGAGATAGACAATCAGCACCCCGGCTGTTCCTATAAATCCCCACTCTTCTCCTACAGTGCTGAAGATAAAGTCGGTAGCTTGTTCAGGCACGAATTTCATCTGGGTCTGTGTGCCCTGGTGGAAACCCTTGCCGAATAGACGTCCCGAACCGATAGCAATGCGGGCTTGGTTGACGTTATAACCCACACCGTGGGGGTCTTCCTTCATACCCAGAATAAGTTCGATACGGCTACGCTGGTGGGGCTGGAGGATATGGTTGAAGGCGTAGTCACATCCGTTGGTATATATGACGCTCAGCAGCATAAAAATACCCACCATGATAAGTGCCGGGTTGCGCTTGTAGAGGTTAGCCACGACGAAGTAGATACCGAGTAGTACCACGACGGCGATGCTGACCCAGTTGAAGTTGATAGGAATCCATATATTCACCAGCAACCCTACGCTGTAGACCAGCGCTATAGCACCCAAGAGGATCCATTTCTCCATCCGGTATTTGTTCTCCTGCAACTGGAAGAAGACGCCGGTAGCTGTGAGCAGGATCATGCAGACGAGCATACCTACCGAACCCGTGCCGATAGGTAGCGGCATGGTGCCGAAACGAATAGCGATAATAAACAAAGCGATAGCGGCAATGCAACAAAGCAGCACATAGCCGCTCATACCTTGGCGGTAGAACACCAGAAGGAAGCAGGCAAAGACCAATGCAGAACCCGTTTCATGCTCCCATATCATAATGATGAGTGCCGGAATACCGATCAGAAGGAACGGAACGAATAGGTCTCGCCAGGAACGGAGGTGGTAGTCGTATTGTCCCATAAACTTAGCTACAGCAAGGGCGGTAGTCAGTTTGGCAAATTCGGCCGGCTGGAGTCGAAACGTGCCGAAGGCGATCCAACTATACGAACCCTTGATACCACCCGGTGGAGACAAAAAACGCGTGACCACCAGCACGAGAATCATTGCGGCAAACAAGAAATAAGCCACGGTATCGTAGATCTTATGGTCGATGAGCAGAATCAGTCCTCCAAGTAGGAAAGCACCGCCCAACCATATCAGTTGCTTGCCGGCTACCGACCCAAAGTCGAAGAACGAGGTCTGGTCGTACGAATAACTCGCACCGGATATATTCATCCAGCCGAACGCGCACAGACCGAGATAGAGAATGATAGTCCACCAGTCGATATTATGTATATAGCTATTCCTTCTTTGCATTCAGTTGCGTGGTGTTGGAATTAGACATACGCTCAAACAAATCGGTGTGTTCGATCTCCCCCTTCAGGTAATACTCCATGACAAGGGTGGCGATAGGCACAGCCCATGTAGAACCGTAGCCGGCATTCTCTACAATTACAGCGATGGCTATCTTAGGATCGTCTTTTGGTGCAAAGCCGATGAAGATAGAGTGATCCTTGCCGTGGCTGTTCTGAGCCGTACCGGTCTTACCACAGATAGCTACGTCTGCGATCGAATAGTGGCGTCCTGTACCGGCTGTCATCACACGTCCCATACCCTCGCGCACTAGGTCAAAATAGTGACGGTCGATGCCTGTCTGGTGCACGTGCAATTTCATTGAATCGTTGCGGTTCAGGTGGGGGGTGATATAGTAACCGCCATTGGCTATCGTGGCCGTCTGGTTGGCTAATTGTAGCGGAGTGACGAGTATTTCCCCCTGACCGATACTTAGCGAACGGATCGTTAGTGCGATCCATCCCTTCTCGCCGTATCGACGGTTGTAGTATTCTTCGGAAGGTATATTGCCGCCTTTCTGCGGATAGATGTCGGTGTCCTCGAATCGACTGCCCAGACCAAACCGCATCACCGACTCACGCCATTGGATATAGCGTTCGTGCAGTTTCTTGCTATTCTTACTACCGTTGTTGCCTTTCTGCAGATAGTCGCGGAAGGCATTCCAGAAATAGGGGTTACAACTCTGCTCTATACCACTCAGAAGCGTTACAGGGCTGCCGTGCGAGTGGGTGCACTTGATAGTCGTACTGTTGCGGCCGTTACAAACGTAGGGGGTATGTGGCGTGATGACATGGTCGTCCAAACAAACAAGTGCCTGCACCGTTTTAAAGGTTGATCCAGGAGGATACGTGGCCTGCGTAGCACGGTTGAACAGCGGACGGTTCTTGTCGTTCAGCAGTTTGATGTAGTTCTTTGAACGTTCCTTACCAGCCATCAGTTGTGGATCCCACGTGGGCGAAGAAGCGAGCGCCAACACCTCACCTGTGCTGGGTTCGATAGCTACGATACTGCCGATTTTTCCGCGCAATAGTTTCTCGGCTATCTGCTGCAGGCGGATGTCGATAGTCAGTTGCATGTCCTTGCCGGCTTGAGCAGGTTCGTCGTCCTCTCCGTTCTTATAGCGACCCTTAATGCGACCTTTGGAGTCGCGCAATAGCTTGCGCACACCCTTCACTCCGCGCAATTCCGTCTCATAGGTGCGTTCAATACCATCACGACCGGAGTAATCACCCATCTTATAGTAGTTGTCCGCATTAATGTCATCCCAATTGACTTCGCCTACGCTACCCAGTATATGGGCCGCTTCGTGGCAGTTGTAGTTGCGGATCGTTCGGTTGCGTATCTCAATGCCACGAAACTTATACAACTCCTCCTGAAGCAACGCGATATCTTCTTTCTTGAGTTGACTCATGAAGACTTGCTGGGTGTAGGTGGACCAACCGGGATTCTTGCGCCGGTCTTGTAGGTCCAGTATTCGTTGGTCGAACATCTGCTTGTCGATACGAAGCAACCTGCAGAACGTGAGCGTGTCAAAATCCTCAGGCATCTCGTTCATAGTCATCATGACCTCGTAGATAGGCTGATTGTACACCAGCAGCGAGTCGTTGCGATCGTAGATGAGTCCTCGGGCAGGATAGATTGTCTGCTTGATGATAGCGTTGCCTTCGGCTTGATCGTTGGTTGACTGGTCAATAACTTGCAGATTGAAAAGCAACGCCAAGTATGCGATGACCACAAAAACAGCCATCCCGCTAATGACATATTGCCGCCTATATAAGTTATCGTTGATCATTTCTTTCGGATAAATTCATAACCGATAACCAGTCCGTATGTAACGATAGAACTAATTGCTATTTGTAGGAGTGTGAATAGGAAGGAATGGAACCAATTCGTTAGGAAGAAAACCATGGCATGATGGATGACAATAAGCAATGCCGCATAGATGCTGAACGAGGACGGACCGATGGAAGAGAAACCGATTTCATCGGTCAGTCGTTCGCTCTCCACTACCATACGCTCTATTTGGTACGGACGAATCAGCATAATTAGCGTGCAAGCAGCCATGTGTACGCCTGCGCTATTGCAGAAGGCGTCAATCACCAGTCCGACCAGCGCGCCAATGAGCAGGTCTACCCATCGCGGCAAGGTGATAGGCATCATCAGTAGGCAGACTACGTATAGATACGGGTGACACAATCCGCTGATTTGCAGATTGTTGATCAGTAGTACCTGGAGAAGCAGGACAATGATAAATCGTATGAGTTGTTTAATCCATTTCACTTCGCAACTGCTCTAATTCTTTGCTTACTATATCGTTATCAATCACTTGAACATAACTCAGTTTACTGAAGTCTGTGTAAAGCTTGACGCGTATGGTCCAGGTGGCTTCGCCATCCTTAACCACAGCATCTTCTACCACGCCTACCGGGATATTCTCCGGGAAGGTCTCGCTCAGTCCGCTGGTGAGAATAATGTCACCGGGTTGGACATCAACATGCGATTCGATATCAATCAAAATAGCATGACTATCATCTTTGTTATCCCAGCGGAGTGTACCGATCTTGTTGTTTTTTTGCATGCGGCAACTCACACCAAAACCTGTATTTGATGTCACAGGAATGACTACAGAGAACTGCTGTCCAACCGTGCTGACTACACCAACCACACCAATCGGACCCAAGACACCCATCCCTTCTGCTATTCCATCACGGGCTCCCTTGTTGATAGTTATGTAGTTTTTTACCCCGCCTGTTTGCATCTGAATCACCTTGGCCGGAATGAAATGGTGCTGCAGATTCGCATAGCGATAGGTCACTTGCTCTTTCAGTCGCTCTCGCTCGTTGGCATACAGTACCAGCTGGTTGCGCAGCATAGCATTCTCTTGCTGTAACTGCTCATTGTCTTCCTTGAGTCGGAAGTAACTGACAATGGTGTTCTCTACCTCATAATGCCATGCCACAAAACTATTGCACGTTGATAACAACGTGCTCTTTGGATAGGCCGTATTCTGCACAATCAGCAAAAGAGCAACAACTTCCAATAGTATGAATACTAGGAAGTTGTTGTGCTTTTGTATGAATTTGAGCAGATTTTGCATAGCCGTCTAATTAGCGGAGTAGGAATCCGAAGTTGTTGACGTTCTTAAGCGCAACACCCGTACCGCGTGCCACTGCGTGCAGCGGATCTTCGGCTACATGGAACGGAATCGTAATCTTGTCGGTCAGACGTTTTGCCAGTCCGTGGAGCAATGCACCACCACCAGCCAGATAAATACCGCGACGAACGATGTCGGCGTACAACTCCGAAGGAGTAGCCTCCAGCGCTTGCAGGATAGCTTGCTCAATCTTCACAATACTCTTCTCCAAACAGTGTGCAATCTCCTGATAACTAACAGGAACCTGCATCGGAAGAGCCGTTACCTTATTCGGGCCTACTACGATGAAATCCTCTGGAGCATCCTCTAGTTCAGGGAGAGCCGAACCTACCTGGATCTTGATGCGCTCAGCTGTCGGCTCATCAATACGCAGATTGTGCATACGGCCCATATACTCGATAATATCCTGGTTTAGGTCATCACCGGCGGTCTTGATCGACTTGTTGCTAACGATACCACCCAGCGAGATCACGGCAATCTCGGTCGTACCACCACCGATATCTACAATCATACATCCCTCCGGACTTTCGACGTCAATACCGATACCGATAGCTGCGGCCATCGGCTCGTAAATCATATAAATGTCACGTCCGCCGGCATGCTCCGAACTGTCGCGCACCGCACGAATCTCCACTTCCGTACTACCCGAAGGAATACATACGACCATACGGATACTCGGAGTAAACCAACGATTCTGCTTAGGAATCATGCGAATCAATCCGCGGATCATCATCTCGCAAGCATAGAAGTCGGCAATCACACCATCTTTCAAAGGGCGGATAGTGCGAATCATCGAACCACCCTTACCAATCATTTGTTGAGCCTTACGACCAACTGCCACCATCTTGTTCTCCGTGTTGATGGCTACTACCGACGGCTCGTCAATCACTACTTGGTCACCACACATGATAATGGTGTTGGCTGTACCCAAGTCAATAGCAATTTCTTGTGTTAAAGAAAAAAGTCCCATATTATTCTTCAATTTTATATTTTTACACAAACTTTATATTTTTATACAATACTAGTGTCGCATAATTTTGTTTAATATGCACATTTCACCAATTTAGCGTGCAAAGGTACAACTTTTTTTTTTATATATGCAAGCGCGCGCGCACTTTTTTGCAGAAAATCAGTAGCTTTCTATGTCTATGCGATGGTTCTCTCAATGTGCTAAAATGGGCAATTTGCGTACCTATAACACTAAAATCTATCCGATTCTATCGAAGATATATGCTTGTTTCCCTCTCCGTTTTCCCCTCCCAATTTCTCCTGATTATTTTTCTTTTCCATTTCTCCTTATTATTTTTCTTCTCCATTTCTCCTTCCTATCTCTTCTCCATTTCTCCTTCCTATCTCTT
>JAFPLG010000049.1 GCA_017402895.1 Paludibacteraceae bacterium | reverse complement strand
GGTGAAGTTGGCGATATTCTCACTCTGGTACGGCATGGTATAACGTCCCTTGACCGTATTTACCTGCAGCCAGTTTTGGATAATATCAATCAGTTCCTCTCCGTCGTACTCGGTCTCCAGATCCACACCGGCAGCATTGTTGGCAAACACCTTGATATCGATGGTCACCTCGCGGCCAATCTCCTGCATCTCGAGGAAATGGTCTTGCAGACGATTGTTGAAGTTGTCCATATTAGCCACGATGGCCTCTTCGAGCAACACATCAACATCGGCCGTAAACGATTGTTTGCCGGTACCGGTCGCAGCACCTATCGACTTGCCGGTATAGGCATCGCGGGCCTCCAGGATATATCTAATCGAGTGCTTCGGACCGAAGTCCTTCATCTCCCAACTCAGTTCCAGGATAATATCACACTTCGCCATGCGAGCCAGTTCGTCCAGCGGCGACTCGGCCAGTTCGTTTCCGGCCTTGCTCAGCGTGAGGTTATCCTCGGCATGCTGTTGCTCGATGTTCTTGAGCGTCTGCTCTAGACTCTTGAGCGGGAACTGACGATCGGCCATCAGGTCGTTGAGCTTTGCGATAGCCAGTTTCAGCCCCATGTCTTCTTGCAGAGCTTGCTTGTAGTTAGGCACCTTAACCTTATTGCCCATGTTCTCTACTTCATAGAAGTAGCCATTCTGAATACACCAAACGTCTGACGGAATCACCATCAGTTCGGGTTTCTTGATTTGCGCCGTAGCGGCCAATGTGGCCACAGCCAGCAGCAATGTCATGATATAACGTTTCATAGGAAATACAAAATTCTAAATTAAAAATTAAAAATGATTCCTTAGCGGATGATACCGTCTTGCTGCAGTTTCTTCTTGAGTTCACTACGATAAACGGTTACCGTCACCTGACCCAGTGTCTGGGCATCGGTGCGCGAACGATTGGTTGTGAACGTACGGCGATCCTTCATGGCGATGAAGTTCTTCCACGGCCCATTGTCGGAGAAGAAAGCATTGAAGTAATCCTCGTGCACCTCACGCGCATTCATGTCGTAGCAGAGCGGCTTCAGACTCTCAATATTCGATGATTGCGCCTGAACGCCCTTGAAGATAATATCCTGGAGGGCTTGTTTCTGAGCCACTTCGTAGCTGTGAGCCGCATTACGGCCACGGCCCCAAGCGCGTACGACATAGGATCCGTCACCATGACTCTGAATCACCTTCGACTCATAGTCATAATAAGCTTGCGAGCGATGTGCACCACAAGCAGCAAAGAGCAGTGCAACGACTGCCGATGCCAGTATAAACAGGTACTTTCTCATAAATTCAAAGATTTGAAGATTTAATAATTTTGAAGATTAGAAACCGTAGTTGAGCGATTTCAGTACTCCGGCAGCTTCAAGGGCACGGCGCAGTTCGTCCTTCTGAATCGAAACAACGATGCCTACCTTGTACTCCTTACCCACCTTCAGTATTTCCTCCGTTCCGGGAACAGTAGAGATATACTTGCGATACTCGCCGTTCTCTGCAAAGAAATGATCAAAGAAATCTTTGTACTCGAGTTCTGCGCCCGGAGTGCGTGCCATAGCTTTCTGGCCAACACAACCGTCGCCACCAACAAATCCCTTGAAAATCACACCATGCACCGCATTGCGAGGGCAAGCAGTCTGAGCGGCTTTCAACTTCTTGTTGTAGGTCCATACGCGTACCAGGTAGGTACCCTGTACACCATTACCAGCACATTGGAGTTCGTATTTAAACTGCTCCATTTCGCGCTGATCCTTGGGTTTTGCATCGGCTGTTGCTACAGCAGCCGTTACAACCAATGCCATGATAAAAAGTAACTTTTTCATGTTTTTTACGATTAAATATTTTGGGTTAAATGTTTTTTATTCTACACTTTTCGCGACAAAGGTACTACTTTTTTTTGATATAACCAAAAAAAACAATCTAAAATTTGCGTATGTCCGTTTTTTGCAGTACCTTTGCATTTGGAAAAACGCAAATCACTATGTTACTCTATCCGAACTGCAAGCTGAATATCGGACTGCGCGTTGTACGCAGACGGGAAGACGGTTACCACGATTTGGAGACGGTATTCTATCCCGTCTATGGCTTGCACGATGAACTGGAAGTAAATAAAGGCGAAAGGGATATTACTTTTCGGCAAGAAGGAATAGCCGTGGATTGTGCGCCGGAGGATAACCTCATCATCCGTTGCTACGAATTGATGCGTGCGCAGTTTCCGCAGATAGGACCTGTAAACGTTCGGTTTAAGAAAAACATCCCCTTTGGTGCCGGGCTAGGAGGAGGCAGTAGTGACGCAGCCCATATGGCTATCGCGCTGAACGAATTGTTTGGTCTGGGACTCGAAAAGCAACAACTGGCCGAACTGGTGCGTCCCTTAGGTGCCGACTGTCCGTTCTTTGTGTACAACACGCCCTGTTATGCCGAGGGTATTGGCGACCGGCTGCAACCTGTTGATATGGACCTGAGCGGCATGCGGCTGGTGATGGTCAAACCCGCAACCGGTGTCTCTACACGAGAAGCCTATGCCGGCATTCAACTGCATCCGGAAGCTGCCGGGCAGATTCGCTCACTCGTTCAATCGTTCCGTCCCGACGTGTTGCCATCCTTCGTCAATGATTTCGAACAGACTGTTTTTCCGATCCATCCCGAGATAGCCAAAATAAAAACGCACCTACTCAAAGCAGGTGCGCTCTATGCAGCGATGACCGGCAGCGGGTCAACCGTTTTTGGACTTTTTGAGCACGATAGCAAACGTAGCGCCCTGACCGGGACGGCTATGCTTGAGAAAGAGGTTGCCTCCATGGTAATCTTCGATGATACGCTTGGCCAGCGTCAGGCCTAGCCCCCACCCTCGCTTTTTGGTAGTGAATCCCGGTTGGAAGATCTCCATACGGGTAGCGGCATCCATTCCCCGTCCGTTGTCGGTGATCAGTATCGTCACTTCATCATCTTCCTCCTCGGCCGTGAGCGAGATCAATCCGTGTCCGTCCAGGGCATCCACCGCATTCTTCACCAGATTCTCTATCACCCAGGCAAACAACGGCTTATTCATATCCACCATGATAAGCGAATCAGTCGGAAGCTGATTACGGATCTCTACGCGGGACGATATGCGTGTACGCATATAGGCCAACGCTTCGTCCAGTGCCTCGGACAACCGCACTGATTCCAGTTCCGGCTCGCTACCTATCTTCGAGAAGCGATCGGCAATCATCGACAGTCGGTTCACGTCGTTCTTCAACAACGGTATCATCTCATCATTAGGATACCGCTTCGAAAGCACCTCTTCGCATGCCATGAGCGACGAGATAGGTGTGCCCAATTGATGCGCCGTTTCTCGACTCAGTCCGGCCCACACGCGGTTCTGCTCGCTATGATGTGCGGTGAGCAGCATCACAACGGCCACCAAAATAAAGATAAATATCAGCGCAAATTGCAGGTACGGCACATAGTGCAACTGACGCAAGAGCGTCGATTCGGCATAGTAGATATACTGCGGATTCGTACCGGGCACGAGAAGCTCTATCGGGCCATTCAGTTCTCGAGGATCATCTACCGTATCCGTTACATTCACGCAACTCAGTATCGTTCCCGCCGAATCGACCAGATACACCGGTATCGAGGTATTCGACTGGATCACCGATAACTCAAAACTCAGATCTGCATCTTGCGGAGCAAGTATCATCGAGCGAGTGGCTTCTACCCACATCTCTACCTTCTTCTGTTCCTCCACGGCCAAGCGACGCGCCAGATCATTGGTAAACAGCACCGATACAATCACAATCAGCAGAGATACAAACAAAATCAGACTTCCTATACG
>JAFPLG010000048.1 GCA_017402895.1 Paludibacteraceae bacterium | reverse complement strand
TATAGCGGGCTTGTCGATGGGTGGCTACCATACGATGCGTGTGGCTAGTCTGCTCGACGGCCAGTTTGCCTATGTGGCTATGTTCTCTCCCGCCACGTTTGTCCACCAGTCACCCAGCCATCCTCGTCTCTTCTGGTTGGCTATCGGCACGGATGACTTCCTATGGGATAGCTTCCAGTCGTATCGCCATTGGCTGGATGAGAACCATATTGAGTACACCTACTACCAGAGCACGGGCGGCCACACATGGCCCAACTGGCAGGACTACCTCTGCCGCTTCCTTCCCCGCCTCTTCCGCTGATTCACCAATCTGCAATCGCCATCCTTTCGAGGGTGGCGATTTTTTGTGCAATTATCAAATAATTTTGCATATATCAGAATTTTTCCGTACCTTTGCCGTCACTTATTGGTCAATAACGACAGTCGAACGACAGTCGAACGACGGTCAAACGACAGTCGTAAATAATGTCAGTGCCGTGTCTGTCCCCTGAAAAATGCCCGACATTTCCTGTCCAATACCCTGAAACGACGAGCAAAAACGATTAAATCCTATATATTATGTCACTTATCAACACTACATCTGTTGCCGACGGCGTCCATGGCAAAATGAGTAGCCGTAGCAACGGCTATTTCTACCAGTCAAAAATCACTGGTAAAATCTTTTTCCGAGAGAGAATTGAAGACTATCAGCAGAATCAGTCTCCACGGCAGAAATGGAATTCTGAAGCCTTCAAATTTGCCAACACACAACTAAAACAACTGTTGAACGACCCGGATGCCAAAAAGCGACTATCGCAAGAGTTCGAAGCGGCCAATCATGTCGCTTCCAACGGCAATACCTATCCCACAGTGCGCTCCTGGAAATTCAACTCACTCATACATGATTATAAACAGGCACATCCGGGCCCTCCGGCAAAGAAAAAGTAAATATCCTGGCGCAGTCACAAAAAAATCTCGCGTACGCTTGCGTATGTGAGATTTTTTTTGTACCTTTGCCGCAGAATTTGGAATCATCACTAAATTTTACGGATATGAAAAAATTTTTTACTCTTTTGTTGTTGGCCATGTTCGCTCTGAACGGTATGGCGATTGTAAAGTGCAAAGCTAGGAGTTTTGCGCAGCGTACTCATTACTCCGACGGTTGGACAGAATGGTCTAATTGGGAATCTTCGAACGACATGATCGTGATGGACGGTGATAAGGAGACAATCAATATCTACGGTTCGCACGAGGAGAAATATGATATTATTACTTCTAACGAGACATACGACGACGATGGAGATGAGTGGATCAATATAGATTGCGTAGATGACGAGGGGTATCGTTGTAAGGTGCAGTTTATGCTGCCGAAGGTGACCGATGGGGATGTCCAGGTCTATGTGCGCTACGAAGGGGTCGAGTGGGTCTGGAATGTGGAAGTGAAATAGAACCGAGTGGAAATAAAGCAGGCTTTGACGACATTTTTACGTTAAAAGTCTTGCACATTCCAAATTTTTGTTGTATATTTGCAGCGTCAATCGAATTTGCGAATCATTAATCTTAAAAAAAACACATACAAAACTATGGTTAGAACAACTTTCAATCGTCTTCGCAACGTAAAAGACAGTTTGCCTCACGGCAGTATGAACGCTATTGCAGAGGAGCTTGGCATCAGTGCCGATGAGGTTCGTGCTTATTTCAACGGAGAGGGCATCGCCGACTATCACATGGAGGCTGGCCCCGAAGGCGGTATTGTAACATTCTCCAATACGCGTATCCTGGAGGTTGCCCTCCGCCGCGCATGGGAGGCCCAAAATGGTCTGTAAGCCGCATTGAGAATCGACAGAAAACAACAAATTAAGGTGGTCGCTCTGGCGCTAATCGTCGGAGCACTGCCTTTTCTGTTTCCACTCACAGCCGACGCCCGAGTCAAGATGCAAGACTTCGGCGAGCGACGGGTGGATAAGGTGGGTCCGTGGCTGGACGATCCCCACGAGAAGATAGGCTTCACCTATGGTGCGTGGGCACAACTGCAGACCAACTATATCTGGCGTGGTATGTACATAGGCGGCCTCTCGCTCCAGGGAAGTGCCGACGTGGGCTACGGCGGATTGTACCTGGATATGTGGTGGAACCTGGGAGCCGACAACTATGCCTTCACGGGTTTCCAACCCGAGATGGACCTGACACTCGGCTTCAGCCGGTGGGGACTGGACCTGAGCGTGATGTATGTCTACAACTTCAACAAGTCGATGTTCGACTTCCATAACTACGCCCCCGGACAGGGCGGCAACGGACTGGAAGTGCGGGCACGCTATACGGTGAGCAGCAAACTGCCGCTCAGTATCCTGTGGGCCACACGCGTCTCGGCCAAAGATGGCTACCTGGACGGCAATGGTGACCTGCAACGAGCCTATTCCAGCTATCTGGAGCTGAGCTATACCCACCACTTCGACTGCGACGTGTCGCTCTTCGGCGCACTGGGTATCACACCCTGGCGCAGTATGTACACCAATTACGAGGGCGGTGCCACGGTCTGCAACCTGCAGATGGGCTGCACCAAGTCGTGGCAGGTGAGCAAGCACTGCGGACTCCGGTTGACGGCACAGCTGATGATGAACCCCTACTACCTGGCCCATCGCGACATGGCGGATAAGTACTTCGATTCGCGCCAATTGGGTTCGCCTGCGCTGAACGGCAATATTGGATTCGGAGTATACCTTATAAAATAAGAAGATTTAAAATATAAATTTGATAGACAATGAAAAAGATTTTACTTAGTATGATGGTGCTCTTGATGAGCATGACAGCCATGGCAGAGGTGAAGTTCGGTTACGATGCCGGCTTCGACCTGGTGAGTACCTATGTATGGCGTGGCCAGTACAACGGCGCGCTCAGTCTGCAACCGACTCTGGCTGTAGGTTTCGATGCAGCCGACGAGAAAGTGAAGTTCCGTGTAGGAGCATGGGGCTCGGTCGGTGCAAGCGACTATATGTTCAAGAAGGGCTCCACCTATTTCGTTCCTGAGATA
Source organism: Paludibacteraceae bacterium (assembly GCA_017402895.1). Classification (GTDB taxonomy): domain Bacteria; phylum Bacteroidota; class Bacteroidia; order Bacteroidales; family Paludibacteraceae; genus Colicola. The sequence continues at coordinate 8,628 of JAFPLG010000048.1, read as the reverse complement.
GATGTATACGCTACGCTTGACATTTACGGTCTGAAGCTGGGCGCTACCCACTACTACTACTTCGACGGTACGCCCTATTTCTCGGGACTGAACGATGCAGGCGGTAGCCAGACCGAGGTGCAACTGGGTTTCGACTTTGGTGCGATAACTCCGATCAATCTCTACCTGAACTGGTACACCATGGTGGCCGGAAACGACGTGAATACCTATGGCAACCGTGCCTACTCGTCGTATGCCGAGGTGGGCTACCGCATTGAACTGCCGCAGGAGATGTCGCTCGACGTGAACGTAGGTATGACCCCGTGGAGCGGTCTGTATACCGACTATGACAACGGTTGGAAAAACGGCTTTGCTGTGACCAATGTAGCTATCCGCTTCGACAAGGAGTGGGAACTGGAACACGCCACCTTCGACCTGTTCGCTCAAGCTAGCATCAACCCCTACGACGTCAACAAGAACAACGTCTATATCTGGGACACGGGTGACAACAAATGCGGCGGTCAGCAGAAGCTGAACGGCGTCATCGGCCTCGGCGTTTGGTTCTAATGGATAAACGTCTTTGGCTTTTGCCGGGGCTGACGCTCCTGGTCGTCATATTGCTGCTCCTTGTCTTCCGTCCGGGAGGCAAGGAGTTGCATGATTATCATAACCAGGGTAAGGTGTTCGGCACCTACTACAGCATCCGCTACCTGGCCCCGCAGGACCTGGAGCAGGATATCCTCCAGGCTTTCGATCGCTTCGACCGCTCGCTGAGCATGTTCAACCCCGAGTCGGTCATCTCGGCCGTCAACCAGAACCGAGATACCGTGACCGACGCCTACTTCGAGCAAATGTTCCGCGAGGCGATGCACGTCAGCCAACTCAGCCATGGTGCGTTCGATATCACCGTCGCTCCGCTCGTCAACCTATGGGGATTCGGCTTCAAGCACCGCGAGGATGTGACCGACCAGAAAGTGGACTCGGCCCGTTCACTGATCGGTTATCGGCGTGTTCAACTCATCGACCACCATGTCCGGAAGGATGACCCGCGTATCATGCTGGATGCCAGCGCTGTGGCCAAGGGCCAGGCATGCGACGTCATCGCTGCCGTGCTGCGTGAGCATGGGGTGGAGCACTACCTGGTGGACATAGGCGGCGAGGTGGTGGCACACGGAGAACGTTCGCCGGGTGAACCATGGCGGATAGGTATCACCACCCCCACCGACGACCTCACGGGGACGAATGACCAACTCCAGGATATCGTGGCCAGTCGTGACATATGCATGGCTACGTCGGGCAACTATCGTAACTTCTACTACGATGGCTCGCAGCGTCGAAGCCATACCATCGATCCCCGCACCGGCTATCCTGTTCAGCACACCCTGTTGAGTGCTACGGTCGTGGCCGAGACTTGTATGCGGGCCGACGCACTGGCTACCGCCTCGATGGTGCTGGGCGCAGATAGCGCCCTCGTGATGATCAACGAGGCCGGCGCCAAAGCCTACTTTATCGTCTCCGAAGGCGATACATTGCGCGTCATCACTTCCAAGAACTGGGATCTAACCAGCCAAAAATAACGAAAATTGCCTAAAATTGCAAATAAATTTGCACAAGTCGCAAAATTGTATTACCTTTGCAGGCTGATTTTGTAATGTGCATAAGAATGCGTCTGAAGAAACGACATATTTTGTACCTGTGCGGCGTGCTCACGCTTGTGTTTACCGCTTGCGGTGAATACCAGTCGTTGCTCAAATCGAACGACCCGGAACTGAAGTACGAGAAAGCCCTGGAGTACTTTGACAAGAAAGAGTACACCAAGGCGCAGACCCTGCTGGACGACGTGACGAGTTACTACCGCGGTACAGAGCGCAGCGAGGACGTGCTGGCCTACCTGGCCCGTTCGTATATGGGACAGAAAGCCTATGAGTCGGCTGCCCAGTACTACGAGGCCTATATCCGCAACTACCCCAAGGGACGGTATGCCACGGAGGCACGCTTCCAGGTGGGCCACTGCTACTATCTGGACTCACCGGACGCACGACTGGACCAGGAGATCACGCGCAAGGGTATAGAAGCTCTCACCCAGTTTGTGGAGCTCTTTCCCGATAGCCCGTATTCCGAGCAGGCGCTGCAAGAGATTGTCGAACTCAACGAGAAGTTGGCGCTCAAGGAACTTTATAGTGCCCGCCTCTACTATAACCTGGGTAGTTACCTGGGCAATAACTACCTGAGTTGCGAGATCATCAGCCGCAATGCACTAAAGAACTACCCCGACACCCAGTATGCCGAGGAGTTTCAGTGGCTCATCCTTCAGTCGAAGTACCAGCAGACCGTCATCTCGTTCGAGGAAAAGAAACTGGAACGTGCCCGCGAGGCCCAGGATGAATGCTACAACTTCCTGACCGAATATCCGGAGTCGAAACACCGTTCGCAAACCGAACGTATGCTCCGCGAGATGCAGAAGATCACGAAGGAATAAAGGCGAATGGCTAAAGGCGAAAGGCTAATGGCAAAATTTGAAAATTTGAAAATTTATATACATCATGGATTTTAAGAAAAGTAAAGCACCGAAGAACACCGTGACACGTGACATCAACAAACTGGTTGAACCGGTTGGAAACGTCTATGAGACGGTGGCTATTTTGAGCAAGCGTGCGAATCAGATTAGCAGTTCGCTCAAGAAGGAACTGGACGCTAAGTTGCAGGACTTTAGCATGCCGCAGGACGCACTGGACGAGACATTCGAGAATAAAGAGCAGATCGAGATCTCGCGTTCGTACGAGCGTCTGCCTAAGCCGACCCTCATCGCTACCAAGGAGTTTGAGGACGGCGAACTGATCTATCGTCTCGGCAACCGCGACGACCAACTCAAATAACCGGAGTAGGCTCCGGAGCCGAAAAAGCTAACAGCCAATAGCCAATGGCCAATCTGCAGGGCAAACATATTCTGGTGGGGATCAGCGGCGGCATTGCTGCGTATAAGATTCCCGAACTGGTCAGACTACTACAGAAGCAGGGCGCAGAGGTGCGTGTAACCACCACCCGCAGCGCTCTGCAGTTTGTTACGGAGTTGACCCTGCAGACGCTCTCCGGAGCGCCTGTGTATAGCGATGTGTTTGCCGCCATCAACGAGCATGCCACGGAGCATATCTCCCTGCCCGAATGGGCCGATCTGATGATCGTAGCCCCCGCCACGGCCAACGTGCTCAGCAAGTTCGCCTACGGCATTGCCGACGATGCGCTGACAACGACTTTCTGTTCGTGTCTGGCGCGCAAACCCATACTGGTCAGTCCGGCTATGAATGACAAGATGTGGGAGAACCCCGCTACCCAGCAGGCTGTCAGTCGCTTACGTTCGTTCGAGAATGTCACTGTTATCGAGCCGGCCGAAGGATTTTTGGCTTGTGGCGTGAACGGACGGGGACGTATGCCTGAGGTGGAGGAACTGCTGGAGCATGTGCTGTCGGCCGTGACGCCGAAGACCCTCGCCGGAAAGCGCGTTCTCATTACAGCCGGTCCGACGGTGGAACCCCTGGATCCTGTACGTTATATCTCCAATTTCTCCAGCGGCAAGATGGGCTATGCGTTAGCTCGAGAATGCTTGCGTCGTGGAGCAGAGGTGACGCTCGTGAGCGGACCTACTGCCCAACAACTCATTGGACATGACGCGGAACTGACGCTCTGTCCGGTGCAGACTGCTCGGGAGATGTGTGCTGCAGCGGAAGAAGCCTTCCGAGAGGCCGATACCGCCATCCTTTGTGCCGCCGTGGCTGACTATCGTCCGGAGACGGTGGCTGAGGAGAAAATCAAGAAGCAGGCCGGTTCTCATGAGATGACGCTGCTACTGACGGAGAATCCCGACATAGCCGCTACGCTCGGCGGGCAGAAACGCCCGAACCAGACCCTGGTGGGGTTTGCGCTGGAGACCGAGGCCGAAGAACAACATGCACTCGACAAGATGCAACGCAAGCAGCTGGACTATATCGTGCTGAACTCGCTGCGCAACGAGGGGGCAGGCTTCGGCACGGACACCAATCGCGTGACCGTCTATCGGAAGGACGGCACAAAAAAAGACTGTCCCCTTGCTTCGAAGGAGACAGTCGCCTGTCAGATTCTGGACGCTATTCTTATTTGAATAGATTAAACAATCCTTTCTTCTTTTCCGGTTCCTCTTCGCTGGGCGTGTCCTCAGCGGGTCCTTCCGTACGCGGACGCTCTACGCGTGCCTCGATACCACCCAGTTGCTCGTCAATGTAGCCGATCACGTCCTGCAGACCTTCCATGAAGTGGGCAAAATCCTCTTTGTACAAGAAGAGTTTGTGCTTCTCAAACTGCGGCGCCTGATCCTCGCCCTGCTGCTTACGCTTGCTCTCTGTGATACAGAGATACAAATCCTCGTTACGCGCCTTCTTTACGTCCAAGTAATAGATGCGCTTTCCTGCTTTCACCGATTTGGAGTACACTATCTCCGGCTCCTTACGGTCTTCAAATCTCCTGTTTTCCATCTCGAAATAAGTTGTTTGTTGAACAAATACGGCACAAAGGTACAAAAAAGAATTAAGAAATCAAAATTAAAAATTAAAAATTTGGCAAAAAGTGCAGAAATATATGCATATTTCAGCAAAGTGCAAGAAATCCGCGCGTGCGCTTGCGTATGTGAGAATTTTTTTGTAATTTTGCCCCAAATTTGGAAAAATCGCAGGAATGATCAACAGAACACTAGTGCGCACGCGCGTCGTGCAGACCCTATTTGCTTTTTATAAAGATGGCGACAAGACGCCGTTGACGGCCAAGAAAGAGTTGCTCAAGTCGTTCAGCGACACGTATGACCTGTACGTGATGTTGCTCGATTTTGTAAACGAACTGACCCAATATGCCGAGGAGCAGTTGCAGCAGGTTGAGCAGCGTGCAAAAGTGACGCACCAGACCTATACGGCCAATCGCCGGTTTGTCAACAACCGCCTGGCGCAGGTGGTGTTTAACAACCGCAAGATACGCAACTACCTGGCTAACGAGAACCTGAATTGGGATGCCGGAATGAGCGCGGTGAGTGCAGTATATAAGCAGCTGCAGAGTGCGCCGTTCTACGAGGAGTATATGTCCGCCCCGGATTGCGACTACGAAGCCGACAAGCGGGTGTGGCGTAAGATATACACCGACTTGCTGCCCCAGAACAGTGCACTGGAGTCGGCGCTCGAGGAGATGGAGGTGGTGCTCGACCGTCAGAACTGGACGGTGGATGCCGACCTGGTGCTCAGTTTCGCACTGAAGACCCTCAAGCGTTTTGAGCCCGAGGAAGACGACCAGGATATTCTGCCGATGTTTGCCCAGGAGTCGGAGCTGCAGTTTGCCAAGGACCTGCTGCGCTATGCTATCGAGGAGAAGCCTCGGTATGAGCAGCTGATAGATAGCCATCTGCGTAACTGGGATGCGCAGCGTATTGCTTATATGGACCGAATCATCCTGCAAGTGGCGCTGGCCGAGATATTCCACTTCCCGGATATCGCCCTGGAGGTGTCGTTGAACGAGTATATCGAACTCAGCAAGGAGTACTCGACCGACAAGAGCTATACCTTTATCAACGGTGTGCTTACGGAGATCCTGCGCGACATGAAACGCGAGGGAACACTCACCAAGGCGCTGGTTGTGAGGTAGTCGAAAGACCGCTGCGCTCAAAGTCAAAAGACAAAAGACAAACAACCGAAATTAATTGTAAATTATAAAATTATAAAATTGTAAATCTTCTTAGTTATGCTTAATTTGATTTTATTGCAAGCACAGAATGCTCAGGCACAAGGCCAGAGCCAGTGGGGCTTCTGGGTCATGATGATCCTGATTTTCGTTGTATTTTATTTCTTTATGATTCGTCCGCAGTCGAAGAAGCAGAAAGAACTGCAGAAGCAGCGTGATGCCCTCAAGAAGGGTGATCGTGTGGTGACTGCCGGTGGTATCTACGGCGAGGTAAAAGAAGTGCAGGAGAATGCACTGCTCATCACTATTGCCAAGGATATCGTGATCAAGGTGGACAAGCAGAGCGTCTACGTAGATGCTGGCGAGGCAGTGGCTGATCAAGCTAAGAAATAACCTGCGTCCCATAACCCATAACCCATAACCCATAACCCATAACCCGTAACCGAATGATGAAGTGGCGTGAGGTGTTGATATATCTGCTGTTTGTGGTGCTGGCTGCCGTGATATGGTATGGTCGTGCACTACGAGCACCGCATGAGACGACGGTGCCCGTTCAGGTGCAGTATGTAGGCATCCCTCGGCAGGTGATCACCAATGAGCCTCTGCCCGAGACCATCAAGGTGACTCTTCGCGACGCCGGTATGCGCCTGCGTGCGTACCATCAGAACCCTTTGCAGATCACGGTGGATCTGACGGGGCGTTTCACGAGTAAGTCGGGTGAACTGCGTGTGTCGTCCGACCTGCTGCGTACCGCTGTACAGCGTCAGTTGCAGGGCACAACGGCCTTGCAGAAGATAGCGCCCGAGCAGATCCATACCACCTACTATACCCAGCAGTCGAAGAAACTGCCTATCCATCTGCGCCATCGTATCCGTTGTGCCTCGGGTTTCCAGTTGAGTGGCGAACCCGTGATGGAGCAGACAAGTGTGGTGGCCTACGGTGCTAACACGGCGCTGGATTCGCTCACGCATATTCAGTCGCAAGTGCTGCAGCTGAGCGATCTGAGCGACTCGGCCACCTGTAAGGTGCAGCTGATCACGCCTCCGGCTGTCCGGCTGTCGCAACAGACCATTTCGGTCAGGGTGCCCGTGGAGCGTTATTCGGAGCGCATCGCCAATCTCAGCCTGCGCGTGGAAGGCGTGCCGGAAGGACGGACACTACATCTCTTCCCGCAGCAGGTGCGCGTGACGATGCACGTGGGCGTGAGTCATTGGAGCCAGGTGGATGACAAGGACATAGAGGCCGTGTGCCACTATGCTGACTCGCTGGAGTTGTTGCCGGTGGAACTGAAAACCAGCAATCCGTATGTCTCCAATCTGCGAGCAACGCCGGATGTCGTGGAATATATCGTAGAAAATTAAAGAGAACGTATTGTGAAAAAGATTCAAATGGTTGACCTGCAGTCGCAGTACCAGCATATCAAGGCTGATATCGACCGTGGGATACAAGAAGTGATTGAGTCGGCCGCTTTTGTCAAGGGACCGAAGGTGAGTGCTTTTCAAGCCAACCTGGAAGCCTATACGGGTGCGAAGCATGTTATCCCGGTGGGTAACGGAACAGACGCGCTGCAGATAGCCCTGATGGCACTGGGGCTGAAACCCGGTGACGAGGTGATCACACCTACCTTCACGTTTATCGCTACGGCCGAGGTGGTGGCCCTGTTGGGACTGACGCCGGTGGTAGTGGATGTGGACTGGGAGACGATGAATATGTCGCTCGATTCGGTACGCCGCGCTATCACGCCTCGCACGAAAGCCATCGTGCCGGTGCATCTCTTCGGCCAGTGTGCCGAGATGGAACCGTTGCTGGCTCTCGCTCACGAACATAAGCTCTACGTCGTAGAAGATGCGTGTCAGGCCATCGGCGCACGCTATACGTTCTCCGACGGTACGACCCGCCAGGCCGGTACGATGGGTCATATTGGTTGCACCAGTTTCTTCCCCTCGAAGAATCTGGGTTGCTACGGTGACGGCGGTGCTATCTTCACCAACGACGACGAACTGGCTTCCAGTATGCGGGCTATTGCTAACCATGGTATGGTGGTTCGTTACCACCACGACCGAATAGGTGTCAACTCACGTCTGGATGCAATCCAGGCTGCGGTACTGGATGCCAAGCTGCCTCATCTGGACGAGTATATCGCTGCACGTCAGCGTGCTGCGGCCTACTACGACCGAGCTTTCGCCGGCAACGAACATATCCTCGTTCCGGGACGACAGAAGGAGTCGACCCATGTGTTCCACCAGTATACGCTGCGACTGATAGGTGTGGATCGTGATCAGGTGCGCGAGGCCTTGCAGGAGGCCGGTATCCCGGCTATGATCTACTATCCCGTGCCGCTCCATATGCAGAAGGCCTACCAGGACCCGCGTTACCGCGAGGGCGACTTCCCCGTAGCAGAACGACTGGCTGCTTGTGTGCTCTCGCTGCCGATGCATACCGAACTGGACGAGGAACAACTGAACTATATCATTTCTCACGTTATAGAAGCGATAAAGAAATAATTTTTTAATTTTTAATTCGTCTGATGACTTCTTTTAGGCTCACACAGCAGCAGAAACTGCAGACCAAGTTGGCACCTGTACAGCTCCAGATGAATCGCCTGCTCGAGATTCCGTCGGTGGATATCGAGCAGCGCATCAATGAGGAACTGCAGGAAAACCCCGTGCTGGAAGAGGGCGTGGATCCCGAGGATAACGGGCGTGAACTGCAGGAGGATGACGAGTACGGTGATCTGGGGGGTGACGACTTCCTGGAAGATAGTTACCTGGAGCAGGAACAGAACCGACGTGACTACGATGCCGGTGACGATGACTATGAGCCTATACTCTATGGCAACAGCGGCGGCTACGAGGAGAATGTCAGTTCGCGCGAGGTGCCGTATGGCGGTGATAGCCTGATCGACTACCTCAAGTCGCAAGTCTATCTGACGAAGATGACCAAGCCCCAGCGCCATAT
>JAFPLG010000047.1 GCA_017402895.1 Paludibacteraceae bacterium | reverse complement strand
TGATTTTCCGCGTAGAACTCAAGGCCGTGAAGAAAGCACAACCGCAAGTTGCGCAACCTGCTCCGGAGAATCCTGATGTTCAACTCCAAATGATTAACTGATGAAAAAACTATTTATTATATCCCTCATGGCGCTCACAACCATTTCGTTGTGGGCTGCCACGCCGGAACTCAAGACCAAAGCCGATACTATCAATTACTATATCGGTCTGATCAACGGCACACAAATGTCTCAAATGATACAGTCGCAAAAGGAAATTATGCCCGGCATTCCCTCCAACTACAACATGGTCAAAGCCGGCATCATCAGCGGCATGAACGGTGAGAGTGCACTCAGTGTCGATGAACTATCCAACTATCTCGAGACACAATTCACCGAACTCCAAGCTAAGCAAGCTGAAGAGAAACAAGCCGAAGAAAAGAAATTCTTGGCTCAGAACGGCAAACGCAAAGGCGTCATCACGACAGCCAGCGGCTTGCAGTATGAAGTGCTGACCAAGGCGAAGGACAAGAAAGCCGCTCGTCCCGCAGCCACCGACACGGTCAAGGTGCATTACGAGGGCAAACTGCTGGACGGCACCATATTTGACAGCAGCTACGAGCGAGGCGAACCGATTGAGTTCCCGCTCAATGGCGTGATCAAGGGCTGGACCGAAGGTTTGCAACTCATGCCCGTTGGCTCGAAGTATCGCTTCTATATCCCGTACGCTCTGGGATATGGTGAGCGCGGTGCAGGCGAGTCTATTCCTCCGTACTCGACGCTGATCTTCACCGTCGAATTATTAGAGGTGAAATAAATTCGTAATTACGTAATTACGTTACAACGTAATAACAACAATGGGCATAATCGCTAAACAGTCATTACGCGGCACGATCGTGACCTATCTGGGTATTGCGGTCGGATTCGTGACTACGTTCTTTGTGCTGACCCGTTTCCTCACGACCGAGGAAATCGGGTTGGCACGCGTATTCATTGATGCTGCTACGCTGTTTATCGGTTTGGCACAACTCGGAACCAGCAGTTCGCTCATCCGTTTCTCTCCTTATTTCCGCAAGGATGATGGAAGTCTGGGGCACGGATTCTTCTTCTGGGCTGTTGTTGTTCCGCTAATCGGATTCCTGCTGTTTACAGCTATATACTGTGCCTGCCACGTGCCGCTAGCTGCATGGTTTGGCGAGAAGTCACCCCTGTTTGTTTCGTACTACTATCTGGTACTGCCTCTCGCCTTCTTCATGCTCTACCAACAGGTGTTTGAGACGTGCTCTAACGTTCTGATGCATATCGTGCTGCCCCGCACCGTACGAGAACTGATCGTTCGGATCGGCCTGCTGGTTCTTTACTTGCTCTACGCATTCCACGTACTCTCGCTCAACGGACTGATGATCGGCATATGTCTCAACTATGGCATTGCCGCATTCATCAACATCGTCTATCTCTTTACGCTCGGTAAGATTCGTTTCCAACCCGACTTCGCTTTCTTGCGCCAGAATCCCAAACTGGTTCGCAACTACCTATCCTATACCGGTCTTCTCATCGTCACTGCCCTGGCAGGCACGATGGCCCCTATCCTATCCTCCTTCTTCATCACCGCAAAAATGGGATTGGATAGTACCGGCATATTTGCAATCGCTACGTATATGGCCGTCATGGTCAGTATTCCATACCGATCGGTCACGGCTATCACATCGCCACAAATAGCTCAGTCGCTCAAAGACGACAACCGAGCCGACTGTTCCCGACTGGTGCAACAAGTCACATGTAACCTTCTTCTCATAGGCGGCTTTATACTGCTGGCTATATGGTTTAACATCGACTTGATATTCTATCTTCTCCCTAACGGAGAGACCTATGCCTCGGCCCGCGAAGTGGTGCTTGTATTGAGTGTGTCACAGTTGATATTGGCGACGTTCTCGGTATGTCTGAACACGCTCAACTACTCTCGTTACTACGCCTTCTCGATGATCTACTCAGTGGTGCTGACCGCCACGGCTATATTGCTCAATAGTTGGCTCATTCCGAAGTATGGCATGGAAGGTGCAGCGTGGAGCAACCTCCTGTCCTACGGACTCTATTTCGTCCTGATCATCCTAACGCTTCGCATCAGTAGCGGCATACGGATTACGAACCGCCGTTGGTACTATATCCTGGCCTTGCTCGTGGTGCTGTTTGCGCTCAACATGCTGTGCATCCGATTCCTACCGATAGCCAACATATGGCTAAGCAGTATTCTGCGTTCAGTTATTCTCCTGGGTGGCGGATTTGCCGTGGCCTATTTTGCTAAATTATCTCCCGAACTCAATGCGTTACTTCATTCAATTCGCCTACCGAGGCACTGATTTTCACGGCTCACAGACCCAGCCGAACGGCATCACAGTGCAGCAGACGATGGAAGAAGCGTTTGCCACGATCTTGCGTTCCCCTGTTAGTCTGACCTTTGCCGGACGAACGGATGCGGGCGTACACGCGCGACAGATGACTGCGCATTTTGACGTAGAGAACGATTTGCCGGAGAATATGACAGGTCGACTCAATTCCCTGCTACCCGAATCGATTGCCGTATATAGTATAGAACGCGTACACGCGGATGCACACGCACGTTTTGATGCCACCTCGCGCACGTATCGTTACTATATCACAACGCGCAAGAACCCGTTTGCCACAGAGACGCGCACACGAGTGGCTCCGGGGCTGGATTTCGAGGCTATGAACCAAGCCGCCGCATTGCTGCTTGGCCGACAGGATTTTGCAGCCTTCTGCCGCTTGCATACCGACGTTAAGACAACTATCTGCAACGTCACCGAAGCCTTCTGGACCGTGGAGAACGAGCACGAGGCCTACTTTACCATCACCGCCGACCGATTCCTTCGAAACATGGTGCGAGCCGTTGTCGGCACGCTCTTCGAAGTAGGACGAGGCAAGATGATGATCGACCAGTTTCAGGCTGTCATTCAGTCGCTGTCCAGAGCCCAAGCCGGCCATTCTGCCGACGCAAAAGGACTCTTTCTGGAGCAAATCACCTACCCTGCAACAATTTTTGCACCTTTTTCAGCAAATAGTGCACAAGGCTTTTGAAAAAAAGCACTACCTTTGCACGCAGAAAAACTACTAAACGCACATATATCATGAGAAAACTATTTCTTTCCCTGGCCATCCTGTGCGCAACTTGGGCCATCAATGCACGACCTGTCTACCAGAACATGACGCAAAAAGAAGCCAATGCGCTCTGCAAGACAGCCGAGTTCAAGATGCCGAAGGTCACCGTACCGGCATTCTCCAAGAAGACATACAACGTGCTCGACTATGGAGCCGACCCTACGGGAATCGAGCTTTCTACCAAGGCTATCCAGGATGCCATCGATCGCTGCAATGCCAATGGTGGAGGAACGGTTATTATTCCTGCCGGAATGTATCTGACCGGTCCCATCACGTTGCGTTCCAACGTGCAGTTATACACCGAGCAGAATAGTTTTATCTCGTTCTCTCATGATTTGAGTCTCTATGAGATGTACGACACCTGGTTCGAGGGTATTCCTACCAAACGATGCACATCGCCCATCTCCGCTTTCCTCCAGACCAATATAGCCATCACAGGCCATGGTGTCTTCAACGGAAACGGTGACTGGTGGCGTCCGCTGAAGAAATCGAAGATGACTGAGAACCAATGGAAGAAACATCTCAAGGAGAAAGGTGGTATCGTCGTGAACGACATATGGTATCCCGATAGCGGTTCGGTATATGCCCAGACGCTCTGCGAAGACCAGAATGTGCCGGTGGTTACCGATCCCGAGGACTGGAACCGCATCAAGTCATTCTTACGTCCTGTGATGCTCCATTTCGTGGGCTGCCAGAATGTGTTGCTCGAAGGGGTAACCTTTGAGAACTCGCCCGCCTGGAACCTACATCCAATGCTCTGCGAGAATGTGATACTAAGCGACCTGAATGTGCGCAACCCATGGTACAGCCAGAATGGCGACGGCGTAGATGTAGAGTCGTGCAAGAACGTGCTCATCCAGCGTTGCCAGTTCGACGTAGGCGACGACGCAATCTGTATGAAGTCGGGCAAGAACAAACCGGGTCGCGACCGCGGCGTACCGACTGAGAATGTAGTGGTGGACCAGTGTGTAGTATATCACGGACACGGCGGTTTTGTGGTGGGATCGGAGATGTCGGGCGGCATCAAGAACGTGCAAGTCACCAACAACCTGTATATCGGCACGGATGTAGGTCTGCGTTTCAAGTCCACCCGTGGACGCGGCGGTATCGTAGAGAATATCTACATCAAGAATGTCATGATGTGCAATATCCCGAATGAGGCGCTGCTGTTCGACCTCTTCTACGGCGGCAAAGGAGCCGGCGAGGAAACCGAAGAGGAACTGGCCGCACGCATGAATGCGGATGCTCCGGCCGTTAGCGAAGAAACGCCGCAGTTCCGCAACATCTACATCTCCGATTGCACGGCTTTCAACGTGAAGCGCTGTATGTACTTCAACGGTCTGCCGGAGATGAAGATCCAGAACGTCAATCTCAAGAACATTCAGATGCAAGGTAACGAAGGCGCCTTAATACGTCAAACTGACGGACTGCATATCGAGAACGTACACATCAAATCCGTTGATGGCAATGCATTCCTTCTCGCACCGACGGTTTCCAATGTTACGTGGAAGTAATATCATTCTGCTATGTAGTATGCTACTCACGGCTTGTTCGCCGCGGGTAGCTACTTCTTTTTGGCGCATCGGCACGCCCGCCGACTCTGTGCGACCGGGCTATACCGTCATCCATGCCGAAGGCAAGATACGGCATTGTCATCCCATCACTCAATGGGACGACTCAACAAATGTAGACACCTACCATCAGCTCCACCATCACGGTGTGGCCGTTGAGTCGGAACAGATGGCCTATCGCTTGTATTTCGATAAGAAACAGACGGTAGATGTCTATTGCAAACGCAGGCCACAGTTGGAACTGGCCAAGAGTCACTGGTATCCAAACGATAGTTTGCTGGCTGCCGGCTATGGCGATGACATCCTGCGAGTAAGCGGCACAGTAGGCGTCGGTTCGGTCAAATTCTGGGACGGGAAGAAAATGGTGCATATCGAACCCGTTGCCCGACGCTCGCAACGTATCGT
>JAFPLG010000046.1 GCA_017402895.1 Paludibacteraceae bacterium | reverse complement strand
GCTGGCGGCGGATCTGTATGAGCCCAAAAGCATTCAGCATTCAGAAATCAGCAATCAGAAATACGCCGCGATAGCGGTGTCGGGTCCGTTTGGGGCGGTTAAGGAGCAGTGTTCGGGGCTGTATGCGCAGTCTTTAGCGGAGCGTGGGTTTATCACACTGGCTTTCGATCCGTCGTACACGGGTGAGAGCAGCGGTGAGCCGCGTCGCACGGCTTCGCCGGACATCAACACCGAGGACTTTCTGGCGGCGGTGGACTTCTTGTCGCAATTAGAGAACGTGGATGCCGCGCGTATCGGTATTCTGGGCATATGCGGCTGGGGAGGCATCGCTCTGAACGCAGCAGCAGCCGATCCGCGTATCAAGGCGACGGTGGCAAGCACGATGTACGACATGACCCGTGTCGCCGGTAACGGTTACTACGACAGCGCGGACAACGAAGAGGCGCGTTTTAGTGCGCGTGAGGCGTTGGCTCAACAACGCTTGGCTGACCCGTTAGCGATGGCGGGAGGTGTGATTGACCCGCTGCCGGACGATGCGCCACAGTTTGTCAAGGATTACTACGCCTACTACAAGACACCGCGCGGATACCATACCCGTAGCGGTAACTCGAATGACGGTTGGCGCGTCATCGGCACGCAAGCGTACGCCAACACGCGATTCCTCTATTACATCAACGAGATCCGTTCGGCGGTGCTGGTCCTGCACGGCGAGAAAGCGCACAGCCGTTATTTCGGTGAAGCGGCATACCATTACATGGTGGACGGCAAGGCGGATGGGTATCGTGTGGTCGGTCAACCGAACCCCGTGCCGGAGAACAAAGAGTTGCTTATCATCCCCGATGCTTCGCATTGCGACCTGTACGACGGCGGCGAGAAGAACTACATCCCCTTCGACCGCCTCGCAGAGTTTTATCGTAAGAATTTGTAATAAGCATAGTATGAGCAAAGTAGTAGTTATCTCAACCAGTCTTCGCCCCGGCTCGAACAGTCACATTATGGCGGAGCAGTTTGCCGAAGGCGCAAAAGCCGCAGGGCATGAAGTGGAACTGATTTCGCTTCGCGGCAAAGAAATAAAATTCTGTATCGGTTGTTTCGGTTGCCAGCGCACCGGTGCATGTGTATTCAAGGACGATGTGCCGGCAATCATGGACAGCGTGCTCAACGCCGATGTCGTTTGTTGGGCGACACCTATCTATTATTATGAGATGGCGGGGCAGATGAAAACGCTTATCGATCGCATGAACGCCATGTATCCGAAGGATTATCGTTTCCGCGACATCTATCTGCTGACCACAGCAGCCGAGGACGAGGAACACACGCCCAAGCGTGCCGAGAGTGGACTACAAGGGTGGATTGACTGTTTTGAGAAGGCTTCACTCAAAGGGCATTTGTTCTGCGGAGGAGTGAACGACCCGCGTGAGATAGCCGGCAATCCCAAACTCCAAGAAGCGTACGAATTAGGAAAAAATTGTTAAAAAATACTTGCATAATTTAAAAAAAATGTAGTAACTTTGCACAAATTTTAGAAATGCAAATCATCACTTTTTGATTTGCCAATTTTTGCTATTATACATAGTATAATAGGGGGCTTAGTGTTGTGGGGTCTTATCTCGCTTCGCTCGAACGATTATTGCCAAAGGCAATTTTCGAGCCCCACATTCCACCCACGGACATCCTTCCGGATGTCTTGTTAGAATATCTCGACGATTTGGCGGGGGAAGCGGGTAGTAATCTGGCTTCGCTTGAGCGGTTTTACTCCCTGCGTCTCAAATCCGGTCACACGCTGTCCGGCTCGAAAGTGAATAGGGATGACGCGATCCTTGGTACCCACGATATTGGCATCTGTTTTCAGGTTCTTCTCCAGGATATAAATCTGTCCATTTCGCCGCTGATAACGCGTGGTAAGCGTGCAGTCGAGATGTCCTTTTCTTAATCGGAATTTCTCATACTGCTGTTCAGACATGTTAAGCAGATTAAGTAGCAACAGTTCTTGTCCTTTCAGCCGTTTGCCGAAAGGAATATTCACATCCATGGTCAGGTGCTCTGACAGACGTATTATTGCATACGTTTTCGGATTAACGACATAATTACGCGTGATATTCCACTTGAAAATGCCCAGATAGTTTTTGCCTTCTTTATGACTCAGAATCATTTCTGTAGGACTCTCGCTGACTACGGTCCAATGCTTATAGTCATGCATGGTAGATTCAAGGTTGTAACGGACATCGCCAATCTGAAAGAGCATACTATGAACGGCAACACCCGAATCTATAGCCGCGGCATATTTGCGAGTCTTAGCATCCAGTTCTTTAGCTTGGTAGGCTAGGTTGGCCCGTTGGCGTATCTCCGGCTTGAAGAATCGTTTACAGTGTTCGGCGTGGAGTTGTACGGAGTCGCTTCCTTTTTTTGCTGCTTCCGGAATAGTCACAATCGATGCGACCATCTGCTCTGTTCCCCAAGCGCTATTCTGTGATGTCATGCGTGCCTCAGAAACCACATGATAACGCGTGCATTGTTCGGGCCATTCTCCTGCAAGCTGATTATATACCTTCAACAAGAGTTGCGCCATTTCACGATGCTTGGCTTTGATCTTTTTATGGCGGGCACTAACAGTCGTTTCATCCAGTGCGATAGGACGCTCATGAATAACGATAGTCATCGTATCACCATGGAGTTTGCTGAGCGGCACTGTCTTGCGTTCATAACCTACAAAACTGACCATCACCAGACCGTTTTCCGGCAGGTTGGCTTCGAAGACAAAGAGTCCGCGGTCGTTGGTGGCCGTACCCAGCACAACACTATCCAGCGGAAAGACCGTGGCATACGGCACCGGCTGACCGGCACCATCAACCACACGTCCGTAGTAACTTTTCGCCCAACTCGTGCATGCGAGACTAAGCAGCAAAACTATATATAAGAATCGTTTCATCGTTTTAGTAACGTACTCTCGGCGAGTAGAAATAGTCGGTTACCCACTGCGGCAACTTCTTGCGGGTAGAGTCCACCGGTTGTGGTATGCTTTCGGCCATCGGCAGCGTCTCGTCGTCCAGAGCCTTACGCACGCGTTCTTTGCCGGCACCCAGACGCACGCCCACCGACAGACAGGTCTGCCAGTTCCAATTGCTCATTTCGAGCGAGCGACTCAGTTCGTCGTTCTTGGACGTGAACCGGATATTATTACCTATCACCCACCAACTCAAATGTGCCCACGGACATATCTCCCAGCTGACTGCGGCACGCAGATTGCCCGTGACATGCACCGGAAAACGCGGATCGATATCATAATGCGGCTCGCCCGGCAGAACAATCGAATCCGGTACGGCGAACGTGATCTCGTTGATAGAATAGCAAACGAGTTTGAGGTGGGCATCCAGATGGAGCAGTACCTTGCCTCGGTTGGGCGTGTAGTTGATGCCGTATCCGAGTCCTACGGCCACCTGGTGGGTACGGAGGTGGGTGATGTCGTTCATTAGAAGCTTCGAGATGATAGGCTGCCCTTTGTAGGTCAAAGTGTCATGCACCGAAACGTCGGTGGCCATGTACGATAGGGATAGGAGCAACGAACCGGCTGTGCGGCGCTGGATATACGACTGGGATATAGCGGCACGATGCGAGTAGTGGGCTGAGTTCAACGCGTACCATAGGCTCAGATTCGTATTCGTGATACGCAGCAGACCTTGTTCGATATCCACTGCCGGACTGTCTTTCAGGTCACGAAAAACAGCCTTACCCTGGATGTTGGCACTCTTCTGATGGGAGAAATCCAATCCAAAGATCTTGCTGCCGAGCGAGAAACTCAGTTTCTGAGAATAGGCATGCATGGCGTCCCAACTATAACCAAAGCCGAGCGAGCGGTAGCCGGCATGAAAACCGACATCTATACTCGACGACGTGCGGGTCAGGAAACTAATACGTCCTACTTCCGACATGTTGTCGAATGTCAGATTCGAGTTGATGCCCACCATGCCGGTGGTCAAGGCCAAACGCCAGCAGTGCTCGGGTAGGGTGATATAGTCGGTGTCTACACCTTGCAGCAAGTACCTGTCCACACGGTCTCCGGCACGATACAGGTACTTGAGTGCCTGACTCAGTTCCTTATCGGCTTTTTCGGCCTTGGTAGCCGTCTGCGCATACGCGGGCATCAGCCAAACCAGCAGAAGGAATATGTAGAATAGGCGTCTTGTCATCGCGTTCGTATCCAATCAAAGATGGGCTTATATCGGTTGCAAAATTACTGCTTTTTCCCAATATACGCAAATTAAATTCGATTTTTTACGGCAATTCTTGCGCAATTGGATTATTTTCCGTACCTTTGCACAATGATTGTAATTTTCGATTTGGACGGAACGCTGCTCAATACGATTGATGACTTGGGCTATGCGTGCAACTATGCACTGGAGAAAACCGGTTACCCTACGTATCCCATCGAGGCCTATCCGGCTAAGGTGGGAAACGGCATCAACAACCTGATTCGTCGTGCCCTGCCGGAAACGGAACGAACCGAAGAAAATATCCTGCGTGTCCGGGCGTATTTCGTGCCGTACTACGATGCGCACAACTGCGATTTCACACGGCCGTACGAGGGGATATCCGATGTATTGGCCGAGCTCAAAGCTGCAGGTCATCTGCTGGCTGTGGCAAGCAATAAGTACCAAGCAGCCACCGAGAAAATAGTGCATCATTTCTTTCCGGGCGTTTTTGACGTCATTCTCGGCGAACGCGAAGGCATCGAGCGCAAGCCGAATCCACAGATAGTGTTTGATATTATTCAGAGTATTCAGAATAATCAGAAAACTCAGATTTTATATATCGGCGACAGCCTTGTCGATTTTGAGACCGCCCGGAATGCAGATGTGCCGTTTGTGGCCTGTTCGTGGGGCTTTGTTGCACGGGAGAAATTAGTGGATGCCGGCATAGCGCATATTATCGACCAACCCGAAGAAATACTACATTGCGTATGAGCTACGAGATCATATCCGATAGACAAGAGGCCGTTCTGCGGTATCTGACCGACCACGGGATTCCGTTCACCACCTACAATCATCCCGAAGGCAAGACCATCGAGGAAGCGAAACGCTGGTGGCACGACGATGGCAGCCTGCATTGCAAGAATATCTTTATGCGCAATCACAAGGGAAACCAGCACTACCTGATTTGTTTCCCGTGCGACGACGACTTGGCGATTCATGATAT
>JAFPLG010000009.1 GCA_017402895.1 Paludibacteraceae bacterium | reverse complement strand
CGATGTTCAACGAACTCATATATTTCTTCTCCAGTACAGCCGAGTAGTTTACGACCACCACTTTCGTTAGCGCACCAATCGTCAAATCTACCGATGTGCTTGCTGCAGCCACTTCTACGGCGCTTGTATAGCTGATCGTCACCTCTGCATTCAGCTTGCCGTCTTCGCCTACTGTTACGCTTGCCGGGCTCACCGTCAGACCTGCCAGGTCAGGCACGCTCAGATTATATGTGCCGGCAGCCAGGTTCTTTCCGCTGAACGTTACCTTTGCACTTGGAGCCGGAACAGCTGCCGTCACGTTCAGCGTCACGCTCTCCGGATTAACAGCTAGTACCGGATCGGTATCTACTTCTCCGCCGCCGGTTGATTCGCCGCAGTTAGCCACTACAACGCTAGCCAGATAGACGCTGTTGTTGCGTTGCAGTAAGAATTTATTACCACCAATCAGTTTGCTGCCTGCAGGAACAATATAGGTGATGCTGTTCTCTTCGCCGGTAGCGCTCGGAGTCCATTTTGCTTCGTATAATTTGCTCTTATCTAGCGCGCAGATATTCAAACCACGTGCACTCGTACCACCTGCTACCATGTTCAGCGTAATCTCAGTGCCCTCTTGAATCAGGTTGTTCAGCTCTACGCGAATCGAGTCAGCGCCACCACCACCGAGTTGCAATCCCAGTGCGTTGTATGCAATCGAAGAACCTGCAGTCTTCATACCGGCTACGAAGATCTTACCACCTTCCGACATTGCGTTCAGCGCTACTTCGTCACCTACGTTCAGCGCATCACCCGATGCTGCAGGAATCAGGTTCGTACATGCTACAGCTGCCGGCTTAACCGTTGCTGCAATTGTATGAACTTCCGATGCTGCCGGAGAAACATTATATTGGTTTTGTGCCCATGCTACGAAGGTGAAACTACCCTCAGCGGCGGGAGTGAAATCCAGACTTGCCTTGTTGCAATCCAAACTAACGCCAAACTTGTCGGTCCACCAGATTGTATCCGGCGTTACGTCAAACGTAGCCTTCAGCGTTACTTTCTCGCCTACATATGCCTCGGTCGGGCCACTTACGGTAACCGTTGCAACAGGAGTCGTAATAGGAGCTACGCCCTCTGCCGTGTATACAAACTTTGTGAATTTAAAGTCATCTCCCGTCGAAAAGAGCAGATAGGGTTTCTCGTCTTTGATGATAACGTCTGCCGATGTGTAATCAATCGTGTCGCCTGCTGCCAACATGGTCATCGGGCGAGTCTCATCTTTTACTGTTCCGGCGGTGCCGTAGATGTAGAGGAAACGATCAGCCTTGTCACTCTGTCCTACGAAGCAAATCTTGCCACTAACTGTTGCTGCGGGTAATTCAACATAAACGTTGTTACCTTTAGCTTTCTCGCCATCAAACGTAGCCGATGTGTATGTGTTACCACTTACACTCATGTCGCTTAAAGCGTAAATCTTGTCTGCTGCTGTCATTCCTACCGTACCCAGCAGGATGATTGCTACAAATGTAAAGATTTTTTTCATGTCCTTAAATTTTTTTTTGTGTATTTTTGTTGGTTAAAAAAGTTGGTTCCAATAAAAATGTTTATTTGTGTTTATTGCTTTTAAATATTTTTACTCGGTAGAGTATGGATTTTGATAGTAAAAGCTATCTAAAAGTTTATTTTTAAGTAGATTTTAGTAGCAAAAGACATAATAAGCACAGCTTAAAAATATTAAAAAGGGTTTTATCTGTTTTTTTCTACAAATTATTACATCAGTACTATAGTTCCGTTATAAATCGTCCAGTCGTAAATCAATTTGCTTTGCAAAATTACATCTTTTCTCCCACATGTGCAAACCTTATTGTTAATATGACTGATTTTTACCCCATTTCTGTCAATTATTACACTTTTCTCGGTATTCCTTCGGCGTCTGTCCTGTGTTGGTCTTAAAGCTCTTTGAGAAATAATTAGGGTCACTAAAACCACAGGCATAAGCCACTTCCTTCGTTGCCATTTGAGTCGTCGATAGGAGCCCGCAAGCGCGCTTGATACGCGCAGCCTGAACAAAATCTTTTGCGGACAGATTGAATAATTCATGCATCTTCCGGTTCAGCGTGGAGCGACTCATATTCACCTCTTTTGCCAAATCGTCCATATTCATCTCGCTGTCGCTGATATGTTCGTCCATGAATCGGTGAAGCGTATTCAAGAAACGCTCGTTCTCGCTGGTATATCCTGGCGCTATAATCTCCGGAATAGGCAAAGGTGTTTTCTTGTCGCGTTGTTGCTCTATTTTTGAGAATCGCTCTTGCAACTCTAAATAGGCCGCTAAGGTCTCTGCACGCTTCTTGTGCGAGAATCGCAATTGCAGATAGGCAATGGTAATCAGCAATGAGATCAGCAGCGCCAACCCGCCAAACAGAGCCTTACCAACGCTGCTTTCCATGAATGTCGGTTGCACTGTAATATGAATCTGCCTCACATTGTCCTGCCATTGCCCATACGCGTTCGTAGAACGAATTTCAAAAATATAATCACCGGGATGTAAGTCCTGTATGATTATCTCGTTAGTGGCTGTAGCCAATCCCCATGAAGTCGCCTTCTTGCCCTTCTCATACATTCGCGTGCTGTACAGCAACTCGCCGTTATTGCGGTAGTCAAGCGCCGCGAAGGACATAACGAGATTACGTTCGTTCGGCCCGAGAATAACATGATCTGCATAATCAACCGCAAAGTCATTCTCACCATTCCTCCGTATACTGCATAGTGCTATACGAATAGTCTCTTTGTCAGGCCTTAACGCCTGCTTATTCAATAGATATAACCCACTTGTGGGCGCAATCAGAACCTCATTCTCATTCAGTGCCATAGGAGGGACTTCGCCCAATACCAGCCTATGATCTCTATTCCCGCCAAAGAACCGACGGTCGTAGTTGGCCAATGTCCCGTTCGCGGTGTTTAGGATTGAGAACGAACTGCTACCTTGTATCAGCAACTCTTCGTTCGACCATGGCATCAACTCAAACACGATATCGTCCAAACCGTCGCGAGGTGTCAGACTCTCAAAAAACCATTTTTTGTCATGAACGCTGCTTTTGAGTACATTCAGTCCGCCTCCCTCTGTGCCTACGTATAACGTCCCGTTGAAATAGCACAGGCACATAACCGCGTTGCTTTGCAATGAAGGCGAATCTCCGTCTCGCTTATGCAACCTTACCCTCGGCGAATCCGATCTTGCGTCTTCTATTACTAAGACACCACTCGTTGTCGCCCCTAATAGCGTTCCGTCTCCCAAAATCACCAACCTGCGAATGAATAGATTCTCAGTCCCTTCAACCAACTCAAACTGCCGTGTGCCCGTCTCTCGCCATAAGCCGAACCCGAATGTCGCAACCCATAATCGCCCGTCTTGATCTTCCTCTATATCGTACGCGTTGCGTAGTTCTGGATAACTATCCCATTTGCTGCCGTCCTTCTCCATCACGCACCCGGGTTTACAACCGAGCAACACATTCCCGCTTCTCGTCTCGTGCATGCAGTAGACCATCTGCCCGAAACTAATCGGCTGAGACTCAATACGTCCCTTGCTATTTAAATAGCCACGCAGTGTCAGTGTGCTGTCATAAACCATCACTTGCCGTAAATCGCGAACCGAAGCCCATATATCGCCGTTCTGCATCCGATACAGACTACGTACCTCTTTTGTATCCACCGGCGTTCCGCGTGAGGGCAGGGTGGTTGCAACAAAAATACCATGGTCGTCGTACAGCCATTTATTGCCTTGTTTGTCGCGGTATTCTTCCCATATATTCTGCAATGCTACCGAACCGAATTGCTTCACTTTCGCCATTGACGGACGGTCAAAATCTGGATTGAAGCGTTGCTTAAGTCGTTCATATGCTTTTTGCTCCTTTTCCCGGGAAAGCGTATCAAAATAGCAATTGCGCGTGTTAAACAGATACACGCGATCCTCAATTAGACACTCTAAGTTGTTCTCTTTCGTCAACCGAAAACGACGAATACGGTCGTGTGGAATGCACAACGCTACATTTTCTGTCGGTTTGAAGGCTACAAACCGACTTCCGTCAAAACGATTCAGACCGTTCCACGTCGCCACCCACATCATGCCTGTCGTGTCTTGCAGAATCTGAGACACGTGCCAGTGGCTCAACCCATCTTGGTCGTCATAGAAGCGAATGGAGTATTCGTCCGCGTTCGTCGAAAGAATCCGACCGAACAGCAGAACAACAAGAATCCATATGTACAATTTTCCTCGCATAGACATCTGTAAAAACGCTGCAAAGATAGTAAAATGTATTCAAATATGCAAAAAAATGAGGCATCCTTTACGTTTTTCCACTTTATTGACGATTTTTTCCCTTTACGAATACAAAAAAAGTTGTACTTTTGCACCGGAATTCAAAAAATAGCGAATCATTTAACTCAAAATATCAATCTTTATGAAGAATTTATTAATTAATCGCGCGAATTTATTCCTCTTGGCCTTTATGGCAATCTTCGCAAACTTAGCCTTTGCTGACAACTACACCTCTGTTCCAGATGGCACGTACGATGTTGGTGCTGCCGAGAATCCGGGCGGCGGAAAGAAGTTTTCCGAATACCCCTCTGGCGGTATGTATCTTTATCAGGCGCCGTCCGGCCATTCGTACAGTAGTGGACAAGGACCTAATACCGGTATCTATACCATCTTTTCTGAGTCCGGTATAGTCTTTCATCGCAACTCCGCTTTCGACATGACCATCACGCTGGATGTCTCTATTTTTGCTGCGAACGAGAATATCAGTGCGGTGCTCTATTCGATTTCCGAAACTGATTACGCAGCTATCTACGATGGTACACCACAAAGCACGGAAGTGTTGCTTAATAGCAAGGATAGTTACGAAGTAACTGCTGTATCTATCTCGTCCAAGGCCGCTTTCCAGTATGAGTTTAGCAATATTCCGGCCGGATTTTACTTCATTGTTTGTAGTTCTACCAATCTGTCAAATATCGTCTATTTCAACCAGATTAGCTTTGCCGCTTCTTCCGGCTCGGGCACCGACCCGCAACCCGCTAAGAAGATCCGCGTCCACACCATCGGCGACTCCACTATGGCTGACTACGACGAGTCCTCTACCGACAAGCGAGGATGGGGTATGTACCTCGGCTCGTTCTTCGATCCCGAATTTGTCACGGTCAATAATCGCGCTAAATCCGGCGCAGACACCCGCCAGTTCTACGACGGAGCTGCCTACTGGGCTTCCGTCAAGTCCCAGATGAGCGAGGGCGACTACCTTATCATCCAGTTTGCCCACAACGACGAGGGTACGGTTACCTATGGCATGGACAACCTCGAATACAAGGCTTATTGCGAAGCAAACGGCCTGCCCGCACCTACCGACGCACGTGGCACCAACCCGCAGACCACCTATCGCGACTTCCTGCGTGCTTATATTGATGAGGCTCGCGCATTAGGCGTCACGCCTATCTTGGCTGGCCCTATCTGCCGCCGCTATTTCAATGGCAATGATATCAAGCGTAGTGGCCGCCACGATTTGGGCGATAGCTTCTCTAAGATTGAGAACGGTGTGCTTTATCAGAACCAATCTGTGCCGGCTGACGACCACTCGATGGATTACGTCTACGCCATGCAGGTCGTAGCGCAAGAGAAGAACGTGCCTTTTATCAACCTTACCGAGGCCACGCGCCAACTCTACGTCTCCTACGGCGATGCGCAGAGCAAGGAACTTCTCTTCTGCACGGGCGACAACACCCATACCAATGCCATGGGCGCCAACCTAATTGCACGCCAGGCGGCACAGATGCTCAAAGAATCCGGAATCCTTGCCGAATATATCTCTATCCCTACCTCTATCTCGGCGAACCCGACATCTATTGCTATCGGTGAGACCTACAGCGGCGTAGCCCAGAACAAGGAGTTCCTGCTCACCGGTTTCGGCCTCGAGCCTGCTACGGGTACACTCACCCTAACCGCCAGCCCGAACATCCTCGTCTCTCTCGATCATGAGAACTATGCCGCTACCGCTTCTCTCAACTATGCCGGCGGCAACCTCTTCCAGAGGGTCTATATCCGTGCCCTCTATACCGCTGAGGGTGCCCAGACCGACTCTGTCGTAATCAGCTCTGGCAACCTCCGCCTCGTTCTGCCCGTTACGGCTTCTGTCATCTCCCTCGATGGCGGTTCAGATGTCCGTGCTTTCTGGGCTATCGACGCCAAACCAGTTCCCGATCCAATCGTTACGGGACCTATCTCTGCCGAGATGACCCTCCAGCATATGATGGCAGCCGATACCAAGTCTGAGTTTACCGATGGCATATCTTCCGATATTCTCATGGTTCGTTTCCATAACGCCAATGACGCGGGCGCTAAAACAGCTTGGCCGGCCAACGAGATTGATGAGAACGCCACTCGCTATATCGACTTTGCCGTCACGGCGCCTGCTACGGCCGAGGTACGTATCACCGGTATCAACCTCGATATCGCTTCCCATAGTACCGCTACGATGTGCTACCATCTCAATACAGGCTTCGGCGACGGCTTCACGGATGTCAGGACCCTGGCCGAGCATGTCAACATGACCAATCTTGCTGTCGAACACCTGGCCCTCACTCCGGCGCTGACTATACCTGCCGGCGAGACGCTCCATGTACGTGTGCTCCCTTGGCACAACCTCGGCGAAGAGAAATCCGGTAAGTATATCTGCCTGAAAAATGTCGAGATCCTCGGCAAGGCCTTCGAGCCTGGTGATGACCCCCATGAAGGCATTGACGAAATTGATTCCTCTTCCCTTCAGGGAGGAGATAGAGGTAGGCTCATTTACCTCAACGGCCGGATTTATATCCTCCGTGGTGACAAGACATATACCATCACCGGCCAAGAAACAATCGTGCCATAAGGCTAAGAAACAATCGTGCCATAAGGCAAAGAAACAATCGTGCCATAGGGCTAAGAACTTAGATAGCGTTAATGCGCGGCAATCAAATCAACCAGTCTGCCTAACCGCGGACTGGTTTGTTTATTCCGCCATCTCCTACCAAATTCCTACCAAATACCTATCAAGCATTGACCTTTCACCTTTCACCTTTCACTTTTCCCCAACTGGCCGATGGTGTCTTCCTTTCGTGCTTATATAATGACTAT
>JAFPLG010000045.1 GCA_017402895.1 Paludibacteraceae bacterium | reverse complement strand
CATGGGATACGATGCACCCACGTACGAGACGTCTGATACGGATACCTGTTCTGTGGTAGCCTTTTCTGAAACGGAATAAGGAACTTCCTTTGGGTAATCATCAGCGTCTCATCCACGTTGTGATCCGTGATCAAGATGCCGATATTCTTGTCCTTCAGCCGCCAAACGACGTCCTGAATCTCTTGCACCGCAATCGGGTCCACACCCGCAAACGGCTCGTCCAGCATCACAAACTTAGGCTCTATAGCCAGACAACGTGCGATCTCTGTCCTCCTTCGCTCACCGCCGCTCAACCGATCTCCCAGGTTCTTCCGAACGTGCGCCAGGTTAAACTCCTTGATCAGGCTCTCCAGTTTCTCCCGTTGATACTCCTTGCTGAAGTCCGTCAACTCCAGCACCGACCGTATGTTGTCCTCCACGGTCATCTTGCGGAATACGCTCGCCTCCTGCGGCAAGTACCCGATACCCATTTTCGCACGCTTGTACATGGGGTAGGAGGTGATGTTCTGGTCGTTCAGAAATATCTTACCGTGATTGGCAGTCACCAGTCCCGTCGTCATGTAGAACGTCGTCGTCTTGCCCGCTCCGTTCGGACCCAGCAGACCCACGATCTCGCCCTGTTCCAGCTCAATCGACACATCATTCACTACCGTACGCTTCCCGTACTTCTTTACCAGATGTTCTGTTCGTAATTTATCCATAAAAATCATTTATGATTTAATCATGTACCATTTTTTTTTCATTATATCTACCATTTGGCTATCTAGCCATTTATAAATCCACTTTTGCTTTGGCGGTCGTTATGGATTTTGTTGTGATTTTGCCTAATTCTAAACTCTCATCGTACAAATCTTCAACGCGATTTTTGGGTAACATACCACTATCAATAATGATGCTTAGCCAATGGCTTGTCTCATCTATTTCTTCTTCAACCATTTTAAGTTTGTTAATAAAGTCTTTGTTAGACTTTGCTAAACAAGCAGCTCTATAATTAGCGGCAGGAGACGTGCCAGAACGAACGATTTGCTTTGCTATCGCATTTCCTGAGATTGTATTCGGCATGGCATCAACCATTTTTATAATGCGTAGCGAAAATTGTCGGAATCGCTCTTTCAATTCTTCTCGTGTCATAATTTTGTTCGTGTCTTAAATGATTAAATAGTTAAATGAACAAATAAATGGTACATGGTAAATGAACAAATGGTAAATAATCAGTCGTCTATGACGAGCATCACAGGGCAATGATCCGAATGCACTGCCTCCGTCAGTATCTTACCGTCTTTCAGCCTTCCTCTCAGGCTCTCTGTCACCCATAGATAATCGATGCGCCATCCTACGTTCCGGGCTCGTGCGCCGGCACGCCAGCTCCACCAGCTATACCTTTCCGCACTCTGGTCAAACACGCGGAAACTGTCCACCAGCCCGCTCGCTTCCCACCTATCCATCCACTCTCGCTCCTCCGGCAGGAAGCCCGACACGCCCACCTGACGCTCCGGATGGTTGATGTCGATCGGCTTGTGGCATATGTTGTAGTCGCCGCAGATAATCAGGTTCGGCCGCTCTTTCCGTAACTCGTTCACCCACACCAAAAAATCCTCCAAAAACTCCATCTTGAAGTCCTGCCTTACGTCACCCGTCGTGCCGCTCGGTATATACGCATCCACGATCGTCAACTCGCCAAAGTCCGCACGAATCACACGCCCTTCGCGGTCGTACTTCGGATTGCCCATACCTACCACTACCTTGTCCGGCTCCCGTTTCGTGAAGATACACACGCCCGAATAACCTTTCTTCTCGGCCGAGTGGATATAGCTCCTATACCCCAGTTCCTGCATCGCCAGCACGTCAATCTGCTCCGGCTGTGCCTTACTCTCCTGGATGCAGAACACATCCGGGTTCTCCTCCTTCAGCCAGTCCAACAACCCCTTGTTGATGGCCGAACGAATACCATTCAAATTATAACTAACGATTTTCATGTCCTAAAATGTCATATGTTTTTCCGCCGCGCAAAATCAATACGCGCCCGTCTTTCAGCACCTTCTGAATGCTGATTTCTGAATGCTGAACACTCACCATCTCCGTCGATGTCCCGCCGCGATACTTAAAATGAATCGTTCCGTCCGCGTCCTTCGTGATATCCGTTATCTCGTGATTCGCAAACGCCGTCCACTCCGTCGCACCCGTGGGGAACAGATCACCCGGCTTACCCAGATAACCGTTATCTGTGCCGCTAATATAACTCGGTGCTTTACCGTCTGCCTCCAGAATATCGATGCCTAATGAACCGGCGGTGTTGTTTACCTGGTTGTTTTCCCACTTATAACTGTTGTACGCAATCTTCGTAATCATCATTCCCTCACCCGGAATATGCGCATCCCATCCTTCTTTCTTTCGCGCTTCCAGCAGGTAGAAAGTCGCAGGATTCGGATCATATCCGCTCAGGTTATGCATATCGCCCGAGCATAGCAGCAGCGCCTCCTGGTTGTCTATCGTCCTTAGCGTCGTGTTCTCGGCCTTACGCAGCACTCTCGGCGTCAACCATCCGCAATAGAATCGCTCGTAGGCGGAGTAGCCGGGAGGTGTGTTGCCATCGTTGTTATACGGACCGTAGTCCATGATGTCCCACTCTCCGTTCGTCTTATGTGTGGCGTTGTTCGTCGGATAGATGTCCGGCAGACCGATGACGTGACCGAACTCGTGCACAAACGTACCGATACCGGCATACGAACCTCCGTAGTGGTTGATCTCGTTTGAGCAGGCGTAGTTGTTGATCTTCTTACCATCCACGGTGCAGTACAAACCCCAGTAGTTCAGCTTGTAGTTGTGCGGCCAGATCGTATTCGCACCACCACCGTCTGCCTCACCTTCGCCGGCGTAAATCACGTACACGAAGTCCACATACCCGTCCTGGTCGTTGTCATATAGCGTGAAGTTCGCACCGTTCTGGTCTGCCAACTGACACGCCTCTTTGATCAACTGACCTACGTTCGAATCACTACCGCTGCTGCCGTTCTTTCCATATACCTCGTAGTTGCTGCTCACCGTGTACGGACCTACTACGTCAAACACAGGGTTGTACTGCCCGTAACTCTGATCCTGGAAGTACTTGCGTGCACTACCGCTCGAGTTCACCGTGCCCTCATAATGCTTCCCGTTATAATCGTAGCTGTAGCTGTAATGACGGGTGAAATTCGCGCCGTTCATCATGCTATCCACCGTGTCGTGCGGCGTTACAAAAGCCTGGTTCTGGAAGTTGACCATGATAATCAGTCCCCGCGGAGCGATATTCGGTTCGCCGCCCACCATCGTCTGCTGAGCCGCTTTGCGCATCTTCCGCTCACCGCTCACCGCTAACCGCTCACCTTTCTCTGCTTCCGTCAACGGCAGCAGAGTCTCTTCGTCCAGCCAGTTACCCTCGGCATCCGTCATGTAATGGAAATCCTCATTACCATGCTGCCAAACCATCTTCTCCGTTCCGTCCGCCCCGATGCATACAAACCCGTCACGTCGTGCCGGAACCGCCAACGCGGCCATACTTACAGCCGCAAAAATCAATATACTTACTATCTTCTTCATAATCAGTCTGTACTGTACTCTGTACTCTGTACTCTGTATTCTGTACTCATTATTCTGTAGCGAGTATGTACTCAGCCAAAAACGTTCTTTTGCGGATGGGGCCCGCAAAAGCACGAGCGGGGGGCACCGCGTTTTTTGATGAGTAGCATACGAGCGCTATCCCTTCTTAATCCCGTGTTTATTGATCCATTTAATTTCGCATTTCTTTCGCTTCTCCGCGTTGTGTGCTTT
>JAFPLG010000044.1 GCA_017402895.1 Paludibacteraceae bacterium | reverse complement strand
GGCATGCAGTTGAGTTTCTTCCAACTGGATGACCCCGTGCTGGAGCAGGTTCGCGAAGAAGTCAAGCAACTGGATATCAACAGCCTAACGCCACTCGAGGCGCTCAACAAACTCAACGAAATTCAGAAACTCGTCGGGGGGAAGTAAAGCCCTCGTGCTTCTTACGGCTTGGTCTCATTCGCATGTCGTTCGCATTGCGGACGATTCTGTACGGTCTTTGTCCGACTCGGATTTTATCAAATTCAGAAGGTGAGCAATTGAGCAGCTCATTTCTTAAATATACACACGCACGCGCGGGTGAAGAATATATAGGTGAGCCGCTCATCTGCTCACCCATTCTATGTTCATGTTACGAAGTCGCCGAGCATCCCCAAAAGTTACGTAACCAGCTCTTGATTGGTTCGCGATTGGTAGATGGTCCCGTGATGGTATAGACAATAACTCGTATAGGATGCGTGATAAGCCTGCCATTTACGAGAGTGTGCAAGCAAAAAAAAGGTCGGGAGTTGATCCCGACCTCAAAATGATTTGCTATTTAGGACAAAGCAGAATTACTTTATTGGTTTACGCACAGGCATTGAGCGTTTAATCTCATCAAGAGTCTTCTGCATCTCGTCCAGTTGTTCCTTGACATCATCGTTGTTGTCGGAGACCATCGCGTCCACAAAGATGGAGTTGATAAACGACATACCTATGATGCCGCCCAATATCAGCAAGGCGCAGAAATAGATTCGCACAAACTCCGCAGCCACCGTAGAGCCGCCATAGTACGCTGCGACGGTATTCGGTATTTCGTACCAGCCCTCGACGGTACAGATCTGGAACACCGCATAGATCGACCGCAGCGGCGTCCTGAAATGTTCGGGATCGGCTTCGCCGATTTCACTATGTCATCCCATTTAACGTCTCGGATCTGACGACTGCATTTATACCCTGCGGCGGGAGTTAGATTATTAAATAATTTTGATTTCTCGTTGTAAAGGTACGAAGAATTTTTGGAATATGCAAATAATTTGCAAAATTCTATTTGTTCTTCGTTTTTTTCTATGTCGGACCTGTAGGACGAGTCGGACGGGTCGGACATGTCAGACAGTTATTTTGCCGATTGCATTTCAACGAGGCGGGTGTAGTAGCCATTGAGGGCGAGGAGCTCTTCGTGGCGTCCCTGCTCAACAATCCGTCCCTCGTGGAGTACACAGATGAGGTCGGCATGGCGAATCGTAGACAGACGATGCGCTACGACCAGCGTGGTGCGATCGCGCATCAGGTTCTCGAGCGCCTCTTGTACCAGTTTCTCCGACTCGGTATCCAGCGCCGACGTAGCCTCATCCAGAATCAGAATAGGCGGGTTCTTCAGTATCGCACGCGCTATGCTGATGCGCTGACGCTGTCCTCCGGACAGACGGCTTCCGCGGTCACCAATCGAGGTCTCGTACCCATCCGGCGTAGCCATGATGAAGTCATGGGCATTGGCGATACGGGCGGCTTGCTCAACCGCCTCGGGCCAGGTAAGTCCGTTCGGTGCAGGCTGGGATGTATCCACTCCAAAGGTGATATTACGATAGAACGTGTCGTTGAAAAGAATCGCCTCCTGGTTGACAATGCCCATGAGGGCACGCAGGTCACGCGTAGAGACATCGCGCACATCAACGCCGTCGATTGTGACGCGTCCGCGAATTGTATCATAGAACCGCGGCAAGAGGTCGGCCATCGTAGTCTTACCACTACCCGACTGGCCCACGAGGGCAACCATCTGGCCCTTGCGAATCGTGAGGTCGATATCGCGCAATACAGGGCGGTCGTCTGCGTAATGGAACGAGACATGGTCGTAGCGGATGGCATCGGTAAAGTCGCTCAGCGGCAACGGGTCGGACGACTGACGAATCGTAGATTCGGTCTGCAGAATGCGGTCGATACGCTCCAGTGCGGCCTGACCGCGACGTATGCCGTAACCGGCCTTGCTCAGATCCTTTGCCGGGTTGATAATCGAATAGAAGATAACGAGATAGTAGATAAACGTAGCGGCATCGATGAGGCTCGTTCCCCGCAAAATCAGCACGCCGCCAAACCAAAGGATAACGGCTATCAGGGCCGTACCGAGAAACTCGGACACGGGATGTGCCAGGTAGTAGCGACGATTGATGCGGTTGAAGGTCTGGCGCGTATCGTTGATGAGGCGCAGGAAACGGTCGCTGAGTTTCTGCTCGGCATTAAAGGCCTTGACCACACGCAGTCCGCCCAGTGTCTCGTCAATCTGGGTGAGTATCTCCGCATTCTGCTCCTGGCCACGACGTGAAGCTCGCTTGAGGCTTCGGCCGATACGGCCAATCAAGAAGCCCGCCACAGGCAGCAGGATGATGACAAAGAGCGTCAATTGCCACGAGATAAGGAAGAGCGTCAGCAGGTAGATGAGAATCATCACGGGGTCCTTGAAGAGCACGTCGAGAGCCGACATGATACTGGCTTCCACCTCGTTGACATCGTTGGTCATGCGCGACATGACATCGCCGCGGTGTTCCTCGGTGAAATAGCCGATCGGCAGCGAGACCATCTTGTCATAGAGCTGGCGGCGCAAGTCACGCAACACGCCCGTTCGGATAGGCACCATATAGTAGTTGGCCAGCCAAGCCGTGAGGCACTTAAGGCCGGTCATAAGCACCAAGAAAAGTCCGAGCATAAAGAGCACATAGCCTCCGCCATGGAGACTGATCTGACCATCGAGCCAATAGTAGAGGTTGTCCTTAGCGAACTGCAACCACTGCTCCAGTCCGACAGCCGATGACAGGTCATGATGACTCACGCCCGACTCGCTCAGTCCGAACAGGATCTTGAGCACGGGGATAATGGCCGCAAACGAGAAGAGCGACAAGATCGTGCTCAGCAGGTTGAAGAGTATATTCAATCCCATCAGTCCGCGATAAGGCGGCACAAAACGTCTTATGAGAGAGAGGAAGTGCATCGTTTCTGGGTTTCGCGAATATAGGTTAGGAGTTCATCCTCGAGCGAGCGTCCATCGTTGTCTATCTCCACGCGGATAGGCAATGCGCAAATACGATCGACCAAACGGGAATAGAGCGGCGTCTCGTGGAGGCGCATCAGGTCCTTCTCTGTAGTGAGGATAAAATCGAACCCGGCAGCACGATCCTGAATAAGCTGCTGGTCACGCTCGCTGTAGCGATGATGGTCGGGGAAGGCCAGCAGATCGGCACCGGGATAATGGCGACGGATATGCTGCATAAGGTACTGCGGGTTGGCAATACCGGTGACCACCAACGGACGCCCGGTGAAGGGTATTTGGTCGTAGGCGATATGCGAGAAATAGAGCTTCATATAGGCCGGCAGACGCAGATGGTTGTCCACTACGCGCTTGTCGATAGGTTGTATATCCTCGGGACAGTTGGTCACGATAATCGCATGGGCCTTGAGCACACGCTGCTTGAGGTCGCGCAGACGTCCCCACGGCAACATATGGTCGTCCTTGTATAGGCGGTCGTAGGGCGTGAGGACGATATTATAGCCCGCCTGGAGACGGCGGTGCTGGAAGGCATCATCTAGCAGGATAACCTCCACCTCGGGGCACTGGTTTTGGATCTGGCGAATGCCGCGTACACGGTCTTCGCACACCGCCACACGCACCTCGGGGAACTTAAGATAGATCAGCATCGCCTCATCACCAATCGTGCGCTCGGTGGATTTCTCATCAGCCAGCACAAAGCCATGGGTACGACGGCGATAACCACGCGAGAGAACCGCCACCTTGTAGTGAGGCGAGAGCATACGGATCAGTGCCTCGACATGGGGCGTCTTACCCGTTCCACCTACGGCCAGGTTGCCCACGCATATAGTAGGTATATCCACCTCGTGAGAGATGAAGACATGCTCATCGTAGAGGAGGTGGCGCAGCCAGACTCCGGTGGCATACAATCCGCTAAGCGGAGCGGTGATGAGATCAGTCCATTTCATGGAATAAAGGCTAATGGTTATAGGCTAAAGTTATTTGATTTCAACCTCGGGCATGAGGGCCATGATACGCGGTTTGGAACAGAGCGTACGCATCTTTTGGATGAGTTTCTCTTCGGGCGTCGGGTTGCCGTTCATGAGGTTCTCAAGCATCTCCTCGATCGGGTCTTTGACCTCGGGATAGTAGCTCAGGCGGTAGGTCTCGAGTTTGGCCAGCGCAGCGGCTTTCTCAATAGCCTTATCGATATCGCCAAACGCATCGATGAGCCCCAGACGCTTAGCATCCTTGCCGAGCCACACACGGCCCTCACCGATGGCCTTGATGGAGTCTTGCGATACATGGCGTCCCTCAGCACAACGACGCGTGAACAGGTCGTAACCGCGCTCCACCATCGTTTGCATCATTTGGGTCTCCTCGGGATTCATGCCGCGGAAGATCATGTTAGACTGCATATCGGAGTGGCGGTTGGTGGAGACACCATCGACATCGACACCTATCTTATCGCGTATCTTACTTGCGTTCGGCACGATACCGAAGATACCAATAGAACCCGTGATAGTCGTAGGTTCGGCATAGATATAGTCGGCACCGCAGGAGATATAATATCCGCCCGAAGCAGCCACGTCGCCCATAGATACCACTACCGGTATTCCCTTCTCGCGTAGCGACTGGAGTGCGCCCCATATCTGCTCGCTGGCATCGGCACTACCGCCCGGGCTGTTGACACGCAGTACGACAGCACGGACATCCTCGTTCTTGGCTATCTTGCGAATCGTGCGGAGCATCTCCTTACCGACGATGCCGTTGCCCGTTTCATCGGTAATTTCACCCTCGGCATAGAGCACAGCCACCTCGTCCTGGGCTTTAGAAGCCGGACGAGATACGGAGGCCAGTTCGGCGGTGGATATCTTCTCATATTCCTCTACGCCGGCATAGACACGCAAGATGCTATCCATCTGGAAGGCATAAACGAGGGTGTCAACCAAGCCATAGTCGAGGTACTTCTGCTGAGCCTGCAGTCCCATATACTCGTCGGCATACGCATTGAGGGTGTCGGCACTGAGTTTACGCGAAGCGGCTACGCCGGCCACAACATCGTCCCATACGCCCCCCATATAGAGTTGGGTCTGCAGACGGTCCTCGTCCGACATACTAGTGCGGAAATACGGCTCAACAGCCGACTTGAAGGTACCGACCTTCAGGATCTGCATCTCTACGCCGATCTTCTCGAGCAGGCGGGTATAGTACATGCGCTCGGCAGAGAGTCCGTTCCAATTGACCTCACCTACGGGATTGAGGCAGACGCGGTCGGCCACCGAAGCGATATAATAGTTGATCTGGCTATACGCATCGGCATAGGCCACGATCCACTTACCCGACTTCTTGAAATCGATCAGCGCCTCACGGATCTCCTTGGCAGCCGCCTGACCTACGTTGAGCTCACCGCCACATAGATAGATACCCAGTATGCGGTCGTCCTCCTTGGCGAGGCGGATATTCTCCAGTATCTGGTCGAGACCAACCGTCTCGTCCACACTCATCATGTTGCCCGGCATCTCCTGGAGCAAGTCAGCCCAAGGATCGGCAGGACGTCCCTGCTCCACGACCGTACCCTTCATATCCATACGATAGACAGTGTTGGCCTCGAGTTTCACCTGCTGAGATGAGAACATACTTCCAAAAAGCAGGCCGAAGATAGCACTCAGGGCAAAGTAGATAATCATGGCCCATAGACAGCCACGCAAGCAGCCACGGCGACGCACCGGTTGCTGGGGTTGTTGACCAGAGAGGTTGTTTTCCAGTTGCTGAGCCTCTTCAGCACTGAGACGTTTAATTCGTAAGCACATAATATATTCAATTTTCGATTTGGCGATTTACGATTTTATTTTTCAATTTTGAGATTAAAACTCTTCCTATGGTAGGGCGTAGGACCGTACTTGCGGAGCGCCGCATAGTGTTCGGCTGTAGGATACCCCATATTGGTATTCCAGCCATACTGCGGGTACTCCCGGTGGAGCCGCTGCATATAGTCGTCGCGATAGGTCTTAGCGAGCACACTGGCTGCTGCTATCGACATATATTTTCCATCCCCCTTGACCACAGTTCGTGCCGGCACCTCCAAAATTTCTCCTTCCGGCACGTAGGGTCGCCACTTATTCCCATCGACCAGGATATGTTGCGGACGAACCGAGAGTTGGTCCAATGCGCGCTGCATGCCCGTGATGGACGCCCAGAGGATATTGAGTCGGTCGATCTCCGCGGGCGTGACCTCCACCACTGCCCATGCCAGTGCTTCGCGTTCGATGACAGGACGGAGGGCATATCTCTGATGGTCGGTCAGTTGCTTCGAGTCGTTGAGCTCCGCGAGACTGGTCCAGTCGGTTCGCTCAGGATCGAAGATGACAGCGGCTGCAAACACACTGCCTGCCAGCGGTCCTCGTCCTGCCTCGTCGCATCCGGCCTCCAGGACATGGGGTATCATTTGAGCATTTAGCATTTTCTTTCTACTAGTCGACTAGATGTCTATATTTCTAGACTTCTAGAACGGGTGACCGATTGCGAAGTGGAAGGTCATATCATCCTTCCAGTTCAGGCCGTTGCCAGCGGTTCGCCACTGGGTGCCGGCAGATATCAGACTGGGGTCGTAGAGCTTCACGCCAAAGTCGATACGGAAGATAAACAGACTCAAATCGATGCGCGCACCAACACCGTAACTCCAGGCTATCTGCTCGTAGAACTTATCCCAGCGGAATAAGCCTCCGGGTTGCTGTTCGTAGTCGCGTATGGTCCATATATTACCGGCATCGGTAAAGGCGGCCAGTTCCAGGTATTTCCACACTTTCCATCGATACTCGAGGTTGAGGTCCAGTCGGATATCTCCAGCCTGTAGGTCGTAGACCAACGTATTGCCGTCGCCACGGAACGTACCTGGTCCGAGAGTACGGGCTTGCCAACCACGCACACTATTGCTACCGCCGGCGAAATAACGCTTCTCAAACGGTACGGTCGAGGCATTCAGATACGGCACGACGATACCGAGTGCGGCATGGTAGACGAGTTGGTGCTTGGGGTTGAATATCTGGTGGTAAGTCAGATTGACGTCCCCCTTGGCATACTGGGCAAAGGGTGTATTCCACAGCACATACGAACCATCGCTATTCTGCTTCATATTGGCCAACTTACCGACACCGTACAGGAAGTTACCGGCCGTCTCAATCGAGTAGCGAAAATCCAGATACGAGCGATAGGGCTGACGGGAGTTGTAGCCCGAATAGGAACCCGAATAGCTCCAATCAAGGATAAAATGGTCTTCGTAGGAAGCCCGCAGCACACTGGATTTCTCGATAAAGTCCTTGCGGAACTGGTCGGACATCCAGGGCAGGTAGATATAGTTGATGTCGATGAGGTTGAACTGGTGGGTCCACCGCGAACGGGGTTTGCGGGGCACGGTATACGATAGCCCTGCATTCGCCAGCGTACGGGTGTACTCGTCTGGCCGTTGCTGGTAGTTGTAGGCGATATTGATCTTGAGTTGGTTCGGCCACTGAAGTCCGGCATCCACACGCGCCTCAATAGCTCGTCCGCCATTCTGACGCCACTCATAACTGCCTCGTCCGTTGAGAGTGAACTGCTCCGCACCGTGGAAGATATTCTTGTTCATATACCCCACTCCGGCCGCTATGCCCCAGTCGCCGGCAGAGAACGTTCCCTCGACCTCGGCCGAGACAGAATGGATCTTGCTGCGCGAGATGGTGACATGACAGTCGAGATGACTGCTATCGACAGGATAAAAGGCGATATCTACGTACTTGATCGGACCCAGCGCATTGAGATTGGTATACGTGCGCTCGAGTCGCCATTCGCTGAACCTATCGCCCGGGCGGATGACACACTTGCGCTGAAGCACCCGGTGGCGCAACAGAGGTATGCCAACGTAGGAATAAACATAGCCGTTCTCGTCGCTATCCTCGTGCAGGATCAGGTCTTCGGGCAGACGATTCATGTCATAATCCACATGGAAATAGACCTTGCGGATGGTTTGACGGATATAGACCTTGTCCATAACGCTATCCGGAATAATACCGCGATAGTGGGTCTCGTGGAGTTGGAGACGCACGGTATGGTTTCCATTCGAACTATCGGCCGCAAAGGCGAGCAGCGACTTATCGTAATAATAGTAACCACGATTACGCATGGCGGTCGTGATACGCTGGCGTTCCTCGTCAAGCGTTGAGGAGTTGTATATCTCACCCGAGTGAACCAGACAATGCTCGGTCCGGGCCAACGAGTCAACCAGTTCGTGCTCAAGCAGCGTCGTATAGTCGGCTATGCGGTACGGCGTGTTGCCCGTGACATGGTAAGTGAGGTTGAGTTTCTGAGGATTGCGCTTGCCATAGGTCTTGACGGTATCCACCTCGGCATTGAAATAGCCACGGTTGTTCATTGCCAGCCGAATCTGCTTCATCGAGGCTTCGGTGAGTGCCTCGTCGTATATCTCAGGCGCCTCGCCCATCTTATGAGCATTGTTGGCAAAGAACTTATTGGCCTTGGAGGACGTATCGCGCGGGGCGGTATTGTAGACGTGGAGTTGGAGTTTCCAGAAGCCGAATATCTCGGTGTTCTGCTTCTGACGCAGATAAGAAGTCATCTCGGAAGCGGTCACATCCTTGGTGTCGTCCATGACGACCTTGGCCTTGTTGAGCAGGTATTCGCCCTCGGGCACAAACTTGGTGGTATTACATGCCGAGAAAGCCAGCACTAAAAGTGCTGCCAAAAGCCCGTTTTTATATGTCCGCACTACCCGAAACATAATTCAGGGCGCAAAGGTAGTGAAAATTTTTGATATATGCAAGCATATACAAAAAAAATCCCGCCCGGAAGCGAGATTTTTGGTCGTTTAGGATATTATGGCCTTCGGAATTCCGAGAGGATGACGGCCGTAGCAATAGCTACGTTCAGACTCTCAGAGGTCTCTGCCTCGGGCGGATACGAAGGAATACGAACGGGATGCGTGATGTATTGGCGCACCTGGGGCGAGATACCGTTGCCCTCGTTGCCCATGATGATTACTGCGTGACCGTCCTTCGGACTGATAGACCGCTCTGCTGATAGACCGCTTCGCTGTTGGACCGCTTTGCTGTTAGATAGTACTTCGTACATGTCGCGGCCATCGAGCAGAGTGCCGTAGATAGTCGTTGGTCGTTGGTCGTTGGTCGATTGACTATGGAGCCATTGAGGCAAGTCCACGTAGTGGAGACGGACGCGGGCAAGGGAACCCATCGTGGCCTGGACCACCTTGGGATTGTAGCAGTCTGCCGTGTCGAGCGAACAGAAGATATCGTGCACGCCGAACCAGTCGCAGGTACGAATGATCGTGCCCAGGTTGCCGGGATCCTGAATACTGTCCAAGGCCAGTATTAGACCGTCCTTCGGACTGAAAGACCGCTTCGCTGAAGGACCGTTCATTTCATTCACTGAAAGACCGTCCTCCGGACTGAAAGAGGGTTTGCGGAAGACGGCGATGACACCTTGTGGGGTGCGGAGAGACGAGAGTTGTTCGACAGCTACGCGTCCCACTTCCTCCTCGGTGATAAGCGCCTCGAGTTCGAAGGCTTTGCGAAGTTCGTTGACGCACTTCTCCCCCTCGGCCAGGAAGAGACCGAGTTCGTCGCGATACTTCTTCTGGTGAAGACTACGATATGTTTTGAGTTGCGCTTTGGAGATCATGTTGGTCGTTGGTCGTTTGTCGTTGGTCGTTAGTCAAAGTTCCACTTGATACCCAAGCATGGGTTGCACATGAAGCCCTGGCCGGAGAAGTTGTACGAGAACTCTATCTCGGTGCCAATACTTAGGTACGGGCACTTGAACCATCGTCCCACGTTATACCATAGTTGGGGTTCGGAGAGCAGCACAAAGGACTGTCCCGTAGCGTTCCGTTGTCCCCATACATCGAGGAAACCAGAGAAGCGCAGACCGGGAGCCGTACAGAAGTCGTCACATCCCCAGACAAAGGTAAACTGGAGCGGGGCCTGATTGGCCAGTTTGTTGTAGTCGTCGACGATATACTTGTAGAGCAACTCCAGATTGAAGATATTCTTGTAATCCTTCGTGTGTAAGCAGTAGTTTAGTCCGACGAGTGCCGCATGGTTGATCGCATAGCCGCGTATATCGCCCACCGCATCCTTGTAGATACCAAGACCACCGTTGTACTCAACCTGGATACTCAGATCTTTGGCTTTTGTCTTGCCCCAGAAATTCAGGCAGCGTGCAATCTCCGTGTAGGCCATGAAGGGTGTATTCTGCGGGTCCTGCGGGTTGATATTGTAGTCGAAATCAACGAACGCGAACGTACTACCCCACGGGTCGGGATAGAAGAGTTCGAGCGTGGTCGTGACGCGGTTGGTTCGCTGGTTGGCGCATACCGTATTGAGGCTACCAAAGTCGTAGTAGACCTGCAGATTGGTGCCCGCCACAGCCGTACTAACGCAGGTCACCCAGAGTAGCGCCGAGAGTAGTATACGCTTTACCATTGCGAATAATGATTACTTGTCCGTTGTAGATAGTCTTGATGGCTTTCTGCTCCGCCTCCGTCTGCTCGAGCGCCTCTGTTCCGACCGCCGTGATTGTCACTGCACCCGTCACATTAGTGATCGTCAGTCGGCCTGTCTCGGGATCGTACTTGCCGGTAGCGCCGGTGATGGTCACTTCGGTAGGCCGGTTGTCGGGTGTACCGAGATAGGCGATGAAGCCCGCTTTGAGCGTCAGGGTATATGCTGGCCAGAGGGTGGCACCAGTGGTGGTGACGCTGTAGGTGGTAACACCACTGGCATTCTTGAGCATCTGGATAGCCAGTTCGGGATAGTCGATAAAGGGATTACGGTTGCCCTGGTAGTTGGCTGCGCCATCGTTTCGAACCATCTCGGTGAGCGAGACAGGGTCGTTCATATGCCACTTGAGCAGGACGGGTATCGACTCGAACACCCCACTCTTTCCGAGTTTGCTCAGCAGTTGGGCATTGCCGTTGTAGAGACTGTTCTTGTGACCACCGGCCTGACCATAGACGATATAGTCGTAGAGGATGACGCGTGCCGCATCGCCACGGTACGAACCGAGGTTGGTCTGTACGTAGAGGGCATTGTTGATTGAGATCACATTGGGGTCATAGTAGTTGGACGACTCGCCATAGGGCGTATTGCCACGTTCGCTATTCACAGCCGTAGAGGCAGGGCGAACCGATTGCATGTCGTAGCCCATCGGCAGACTCTTGTCGGCGCCTTTCGACTGCGGCCAGGTGTGCTCACGGTTCCATGTCTTACCACTATCCCACGAACCATTAATCGAACTGCCATCGTAATAACCGATGATATAGGCGTTGGTATTCAGATCTTTGTCCACATATTTGTACTGGTTGCGCAGGTTGTCGTAGCTATAGCGCGTCTCGGCGATACGGCAGGTATTGCCCATGAGCGTATTGAGGGCACCAAACAGGTCGTCGCCACTCAGAGCACGCAAGGCTTCCGGTGCATAGGTATCGGTATAGTAAGCGGCTTGTTTTCCAAGGTATTGACTGTAGGTCTCTTGGGCTTCACGCGAGCCCATGTGTGCCTGCATATCAACAGCCCAGGCGCCCCACGAGAGGGCGCACAGGGCAATAGATATGAGAATTCGTTTCATCATTCAGCGGTTTCTTCTTCGGGTTCGTTGACAAGGATATTCTTGACCTCCCAGGTCGAGCAGGTCTGCCCCGGCAGACTCTTGTAGCGGAAACCGATATAGATAATCTGGTCCTTCCACTGACTCAGGTCCAGTCGGCCGGTGTTGTAGAACGTCCAGCTGTTGGCATCCGGGAAGCCGGTTGAGCCGTTGAACTCATTCCATGGCAGTTGGGTCCAGGTAGCTGTCTTGACATCACCGGCATAATCGGTAGACACCCAAACGGTAGCCTGCTCGTAGCGTCCGTCTTCGGGCAGCGGACCGTAGTTCATGGCCATGTCGAAGCTCAATGCCGGGCTGACGGCTTTCTTCAACTTGATCTTAGGCGTGACGAACCATCCCTCGCCGTAGTGCGGGCCACCCTTGGCATATGCAGTACCCTTCATACCATAGAGGTTGTCGAACATCCAGATATAGCTGATTCCGTCCTCGAGGTCAAAGTCCTGGATGGTCAGTTTACCCATATTGCCGTCGCCGGCCACAGCCTGCTGGTAGTAGGTAGAGAGGTTGGCAACCCACCCTTTCTTTTGATCGAGTATGAACGACATCGTCTCTTCTACGACGCCCGTATTGGCGATCCATGTCTCGCCGTTGAAGGTGTACTCATAGGCGATATAGTGCTTAGCCGTCTCGTCGTACCAGAGCATGACTTCCACTTGGTCGATCTCGGCATAGGGGAAGTTGACTAGCAGCCATTTTACGACTTGTCCATTGGCCTCGGCAGGCAGCAGATGGAAGTTAGCCGGCAGCGTCAGTTTGGTCCAAGCGTAGCCATCGGCCGACTCGTAGAAGACCTCCTTGTCGGTGTCGTAGATGACGCCAATGATGACGCCCTCGTCGGGTTGCGGCAGCTTAGCAATGATCTGCGATTCGTCGGTCACGTCGAGCACGACACGACTAGCGGCATTGTAGGCACGCAGGTACGGAGGCAGTCCGTCGTCGGTGAGGTACGTGAGGTTGAATATCGACCCCGGATCGAGTTGCGGATACTTGTTGTAGATGAACGCGGGTGCATACATGTCAGCCGTGGCATTAGAATTGAAGTAACCCTGTTTGCCTACGTTCGCCAACGCATTCTGGTAGCGGTTCTTGAGGCCCTTGAGGGAGTCCGTCTCATAGGCAATGGCCTTGTTGGTGGCGTTGTTGGCAATGGTGGCATAATCCGCAGTCGTCAGGGTGTAGTCGTATGTCTTGACTACGCTGATGTAGGGATCGCCATTATCCAGGTATTTCTCGTCGAAATAGTTCTCACAAGCCGTCAGACCCAGCGCTAAAGCTACTATCGAAAATAAATATTTTGCTTTCATAACTTTTTAACTTTTAACTTTAAAACTTCTTTTAACTTTAAATTCTAAACTTTCAACTGTTAAAACTGAAGTTTTAACCTGATGTTCCACTGACGACCCTTGTTGTAGAAGAAGTAGATATTATCCTTGGTATTCTCTGCAACGGTCTGTGTAGCGGTGCTGGCCGACCATGCTTTCTCGATGTAGTACTGGTTGAGTACGTTGGTCACGTTTCCGGCGATCGTAGCACGGATGGGACCCATCTCAAACTGGTAGCTGGCACGCAGGTCGAGGCTTCCACCCAGCGGGCAGCGGTAGGGCTCTACGATATTCATCGTCTTACCCGGCGTCAGGTTGGAGCCAGAGAAGCTATAGTAGCTGTAGTTACGGTCGTAGAGGGTATACTCACCACCGATGCGGAATCCCTTGAACGGCTTGAATAGGATGCCGAAGTTAGCCGTCGTTTGTGCCTGGCCACCTACGTGGATACCCTTCATGTTGATCTTAGCCCAGTAGTGGTCTGGAGCACCTATCTCGGTCACCTGTGCGTCGGCTGTCATGGCAAAGCCATGTTCGTCGTAGGCACGGCCGATGACGGAGTCGCTGTCCCATTTCCAGTCGCCCAGAGAAACCATGGCGCTGAGTTCGAGCCACTTGGTAGGACGAGCCTTGGCTTCGAACTCCAGACCCATATGGCGTGCATTGACGCCGGTCATGTTCATATAGAACTGCGTCTGAGCCGGATCGGAGAGGTTGCCGTACTTGGTCATGGTCTTGTCCATCCACTCGGTGAAGTAACCGTTGACATGGATCGAAGCATACTGGTTCTCGAAACCGTAACCGAGTTCTACGCTGGCGATCTTCTCGTTCTTCGCCTCGTTGTTGATAGCATTGGAGGTGCTGACCGACATATAGATAGCCTGGTATTTCGGTGCACGGGAGATAAAGCCGGCATTGACGAATACGTTGTGGTAGCGAGCGAACTTATAGTTAAGACCTCCCTTGATTGTTCCGCCGATACGTACGACCGAGTCACGTGCTGTCACGTTGTCATAGTAGAAGCGGTCGGTACGCCAGTTATGGTTGAGCGAAAGCGATCCGTTGATG
>JAFPLG010000008.1 GCA_017402895.1 Paludibacteraceae bacterium | reverse complement strand
TTCGGATTTCTCGGTCGAGGGTAAGTACTCGCTAGCAGAAATGGATGGTGACACGGCGCTGCAGTCGTTCTCGTTGGATCGCGATAAAGAGGGCTTTAAGAAGACCGATTATCCGCAA
This sequence comes from Paludibacteraceae bacterium, assembly GCA_017402895.1. Taxonomy (GTDB): domain Bacteria; phylum Bacteroidota; class Bacteroidia; order Bacteroidales; family Paludibacteraceae; genus Colicola. The sequence continues at coordinate 5,956 of JAFPLG010000008.1, read as the reverse complement.
GTGGTGGACGAACACTACGACCTATATCATTTGATGCTCGATGTATGGAATATCAAGCAGGCACAGGCCGATAAGGCCTATCGTATCATGGCCAACACCTGGACGGCGCCCGCATGGATGAAGGAGAATAAGAAGTACTACGAGCGTGAGAACGGTTTCCATCGTGGAGGCGCGTTGTTGCCGGAGTATTACCAGACCTACGCGAACTACTTGGCTCGCTATGTTGAGGCATGGCGTGCCGAGGGCGTGGATATATGGGCTGTGACGCCGGTTAATGAACCCATGGGCAATGACGGAGGATGGGAATCGATGGATTTCGGACCGGCCGTCGAGGCGGACTTCATCGGTAAGTATCTGGGACCGACTTTCTTAAAACGTGGTTTGGACGATGTGGCTATCTATGGCTTCGACCAGAATATCTTCGAGATGGGGCCGTACACCGAAGCGATCTATGGTGACGAAGCAGCACAGAAATATACTACCGGTATGGCTGTTCACTGGTATGGCTCTACGATCAACTGCTTCCCCGAGACGCTCGACTCGATCCATGCTCTCTATCCCGATAAGACTATTTTCCACTCCGAAGGATGTATCGATAACCTCGGTTGCGAACCCTGGGACGGCGTGACCGACCCGGTTGGATTTAAGGAGTGCTGTTGGTTCAATAATGATAGTTTCTGGTGGCAACCTATCGCTACCGACTGGGCATATTCTACTCGCTGGGCGGGCAATACGCATCCCAAATATGCCGGAGTGCATCGCTATGCACGGTATATCATCGAGGGTATGAACCATTGGCTGACCGGTTTCTGCGATTGGAATATCGTGCTGGACTCTATCGGAGGTCCGAATCATGTCAACAACTTCGCTGCGGCTCCTGTGATGATAGACTATCAGAACAATATCATCTATTATACGCCGTATTACTATGTGCTCAAGCAGTTCAGCCGTTCTATGCGTCCGGGCGACACGGTGCTGGGTGTGCAAAATCCAAACCTGCCGGAGAAAGACTTGCATGTGTGCGCTACGCGTAATGCGGATGGTACTATAGCAGTCAACGTCCTGAATACCGGTGAGTCACTGGCCTTCCCGCTCCAGATTGGCGAGTACGTAGCCACTATCAATATGCCGGCTAATAGTGTGGAGACCATCATAGTAAAATTGTAAGTTATGCAATTGAAGTCTGTATACTGCACTCTGTCAGCGTTAGTGGTTTGTATTCTTCTTTCTGCACAGACCCCGGTGCCGGTTGGCAGCGGTTCGTATGCTTCGTATGTACCGTTGACTAAAAGTAAGACTTCGCAACATGATGGTTGTCAGGCCTATCAGATGGAGCACCGCCGTCTGTATCTGCCTGATTCTCTTTTGGTACGTCTTGGTTCGCCGGATGGCTCACAACAGGGAACGTTAGCCCTACCGACCAACGACTGGTGGACCTATACGCTGGTCAATGAGTGGACGGGAAAAATATGGACTTACCCGGGATGGGTGGAGGCTAAAGACGGCGAGGTGCAAGTAGGTTATCCTACCTATTGGGAACCCACAGGATGCGAGATGAAATGGGATACACCACTGTTGGTGACGTTCACCAATACTGCAACCGGAAAGAAAGCAGCATTCAAAGAGGCACTGGTAGATAGCTGGTCCGACTTCATGATGTCGTTTATCATGCAAGACGGCGAGGCATGGGTACGTGTAACTTGTATGCATGGTTCACCGCTGGTATGGTTTGAGACATCCGGTATCACGATGCAGGCCACTAATCCAGATGCTGCCAAGTATGTGGTGTTCACCAAGGGCAATCAATTGACGGTGGCGCTGCTGACCGATGGGCTGGATGCCAATACAGTGGCTCCTTATGCATTTCGTATCCCGCGTAAGACCACGGTGTCCTATGCCTATGATGCGAATACGTCTTCACTAACAACAACCTTTCATATCGACCAATCGGTGCTGATGGGCTTTCTGCCGCATCATTACTATAGCAATCACCAATTACCAATTACCAATTACCAATATGCCACGCCGCGAGGCCAAATGCGAGTATGGACGGGCAATGACTTCACGTTCACCTATCCTGTTCATACCTTCTTGCCGTATTTCCCGGCACCGATGGAGTGGGGTGAGGACTTTTCCAAAGAACGCATGGCGGAACTCAATAACGACTACGCGAAGCGTGGTTCGTTTGGCGGAGACACCTATTGGGGAGGAAAAGGCCTGACGCAGATGGCGCATTATATGACGTTTGCGCTGCAGATGGGCGATACGGCCACTTTCCGTATGGCTAAGCAACGTCTCCGGGATGTACTTATCGATTGGTATACGTATACCCCTGGTGAGGAACGTTATTATTTTGCGCGTTATCCGCGCTGGGGCGCGCTTGTTGGTATGGATCCGTCGTATGATTCCGAGACCTTTAACGACCATCATTTCCACTATGGATATTTCGTCTATGCCTCGGCTATCCTCTGTATGCTTGATGCGAACTTCCGTACGCAGTACGGACCTATGGCACGAGAGGTGGCACGCGATTACGCCAACTGGCAGCGTTCGGTCGATGAACCGTGGTTCCGCACGCTTGACCCGTATTGTGGGCACTCGTTTGCAGGTGGCCTGGGCAACCAGGGAAACGGTAACGGACAGGAATCGTCCTCCGAAGCCATACAGGGTTGGGGTGGCGTATATCTTTTAGGTGCAGCCCTCCAGGATCAGGAGATGCTGGAAGCAGGTATCTTCGGTTATACCCTCGAGACACGTGCAACGGCAGAGTACTGGTTCGACCGCAATAGACGTAACATCGACTATACGAAATACAATCATCCGTACTGCTGTAACTTGACCATGCAAGGAGTGGGATGGTGGACATGGTTCTCAGGCGATCCTGTATGGATGCATTCGATTCAGTGGCTGCCTATATCGCCTATCCTGACCAACTTCTTTAGCGAAGATCTAGCATTCGCCCGTTGGGACTATACTCAGATGTATGGGGGCAAGGAGATTGGCGACTACGAAGCGGCGCAGAACGGTCTGGGTGATGAGTCCGGGCTGGGTAATGTATGTCTGTCTTACCTCTCGCTCTTCGATGCAGATTCTGCCGCTCGTGTATGGAATCGCATGGATAAGATGAGTAAGGCGCTGGCTAAGAACCCCGACACGGGTGGTATCACCTACTGGCTGGCTCACTCGCACAGGGGCCTTGGCGAGAAACGCTACGATATCTATGCCAATCATCCGATGGCTTGTGCCTACACCGATACGGTGAGCGGTCGCACGACCTACGCTGTGTATAATGTCAGTGCGAGTCCTCTATCCGTTCATTTCTTTGGTGCCGTGGACACCACAATTACTGCGCCGCATGGATTGACACTTATTAGCGGTGGTCAGACAAAGACCGTTACTACCATCGAAGATGAGAATGACGAACTTGTTCCGGACCCGATGGCATGGAATCTGCCATACCCGAATTTGGCGCTCCACAAACCCGTGACGGCTTCGTCCGAGGAGAATGCAGGGTGTCTGGCTTCCAATCTCACCGATGGTGATGCCGCTACCCGCTGGGGCTCTTCGCACCGTGATAATGAATCGGTAGTAGTCGACCTGCAGCAGATGTGTTATATCGACTATCTGATTTTGCGTTGGGAAACGGCGTATGCATCAGATTATGAATTGGCATTTAGCGATGATAACAATTCGTGGCACACTTCCGTCTATTCCTCTTCCGGAGGGATAGAAAAAGTAGTAACATGTACTCGCGCCCGTTATATTCGTTTGACGGGTCTGAAACGTGCTACGCAGTATGGCACGTCACTCTACGAACTCGAAGCTTACGGTCGTCCGCTGAGCGGTGATCCCAACCAGGTGTTTGTTATTGCGCTTTCGGCATCCGACACCGTGCTTTATCAGGGACAATCCACGATGCTCACTCTGACGGCCTACAGTTATGACGGTCAGATTCTGTCTACTACGCCGGAACAACTGACCTTCCCTAACTACGGCACGTATACGATCACTCGAACGATGGCCGACTGCTCGGCATCGCTTACATTTGTGGTGCTGGAAACCGAACAGACGGCCGCCGTTCAGGTAACGCCTGCCGAGGTGACCATGCCATTAGGTACGGAACAGACCTTCATCGTCTCGGTTCTCAATCAGTTTGGAGCCGCTATGGATACATGCCAACATATCTTCCGCGCTACACAAGTGGGGGACTTTGAGTTGCCTTTCGAGTGTCATGAGATGACGGATACTGCTCTGGTGCATGTGCTAGCGTTCGATGAAGTCAATCTGGCATTGCATCAACCTGCCACTGCCTCCGGAGCTGAGGGAGATGGCACGTCTGCTTCCAAGGCTGTTGATGGCGACCTGACTACTCGCTGGTCGAGTCGTTTCCAGGACAACGAATGGATAGCCGTGGACTTGGGTGATTGTTATAGGCTAAAGACCGTACGCCTGATTTGGGAAGCAGCCTATGCTACCTCGTATGATATCCAGCTCAGCGGCGATGGTGAGAACTTCACTACCGTCAAGTCTGTCACGGAGGCACAAGGCGGCACCCAAACCGTCGATATTCGTCACAACGGCCAACCCGTAGAGGGACGTTTCGTACGTGTGCTGTGTAAGACGCGTAATACGGGCTATGGTTCCTCGCTTTGGGAACTGGAGGTATATGGTGAATCGCAATGCCAACAACAAGGAACGGCTACGGAAACAATTATAAATAGTAAATTGTCCAATCGTAAATTTATTCAAAATGGCCACTTCTACATTTCGCACGATGGCGTTATTTATAATGCTAACGGTGCTGTGCTCGTGCAACCATAAGAGCGCTGAAGATCAATTTATAGAGGACCTGCTCTCGCGCATGACGCTCGAGGAGAAAATTGGTCAGATGAACCAACTCGACCCCTCCTGGGATGCCGAGCCAAAGGAGCAACTCATACGTGAAGGACGCGTAGGGTCTATCTTTAATATCGTAGGTGCTAAGGAAATCAACCGACTCCAGCGTATTGCTGTCGAGGAAACCCGTCTGGGTATTCCACTGGTGGCTGCGCGTGATGTCATCCACGGTTTCCGAACAATCTATCCTATCCCGCTCGGACAGGGTGCAACATGGAATCCGGAATTGGTGGAGAAAGCTGCTGTTTACACCAGCGAAGAGGCGTCTTCCGCAGGTATTCGATGGGCATTCTCGCCCATGGTTGACGTAGCGCACGACCCGCGTTGGGGACGTGTGGCCGAGGGCTATGGCGAAGACCCTGTTCTTACCTCTACAATGGGCGCAGCCACGGTGCGTGGCTACCAAAATGAACAAAATGTAAATGGACGGATGGTGCCTATCATGGCTGCATGTGTGAAGCATTTTGCCGGATACTCGGCTTCCGAGGGCGGACGTGACTATAATACCACGTGGATCCCTGAGACCCAATTGCGTGATATCTATTTGCCGCCTTTCAAGGCTGCGGTCGATGCCGGGGCAATGTCGCTCATGTGCTCTTTCAACGATCTGAATGGCTTGCCTTCTTCTGCCAATCCGCACCTGAATATTGATATCTTGCGCCATGAATGGCAGTCGGATGCCTTGCTTGTGAGCGATTGGGGTAGCGGCTCCGACTTGGTGCCTCACGGACTGGTGACTGATAAGCGTGAAGCAGCCCTGCGTTGCATCAATGCTCGTATGGAAATGGATATGCAGGGTAATATCTACACCGATTATCTTCCTCAGTTGGTTGACTCCGGTCTGGTGTCCGAAGCGCAAATAGACGAATGTGTTCGTTCTATCTTGCGACTGAAGTATCGCCTGGGATTGTTCGAAAATCCCTACGTGCCGGAGACAGCCCCTATTGCCTATACGGACAGTGCGCTCCACCTTGCTGCCGAACTGGTGGAGCAATCCGCTATCCTGCTCAAGAACGACGGCATCCTGCCACTAAATGACCAAATGGTAAATATCTTGATA
>JAFPLG010000043.1 GCA_017402895.1 Paludibacteraceae bacterium | reverse complement strand
GATGGTCGCGAAATGGTCGCGAGGGTTGAATGAAGCGGTTATGATACGGTGACGTCCGTAATGCGAACGTAATGCGAATGGTTGTGACATTATTTTTGCATTTTTTTCTTAAAATATTTGCATATATGCAAATTTTTTATTATCTTTGCACAAAATTTACAAAGAAGACAGTTATGGACACGAATTTTGGTTTTGTACGAGTAGCGGCAGCGGTGCCGATGGTGCATGTAGCAGATTGTGCATTTAATGCTCAGGAAGTGAAGCAGCAGATTGACGAGGCGCTAAGAGAGGGTGTGGAGGTGTTGTGCTTCCCAGAGCTGACATTGACGGGTTACACCTGTGGCGATTTGTTTTTCACCCAGCAGCTGCAGCAAAACGCGATGGCGGCTCTGGAGGATGTTTGCAACTATACTCGCGGCAAGGCCATCGTTGTGCTGATAGGTGCGCCGCTGAAGGTGGATAATGACTTGTTCAACTGCGCGTTTGTGCTTACGGATGGTGAGGTCATGGGTGTCGTTCCGAAGGTGAATCTGCCGAACACGGGTGAGTTCTACGAGAAGCGTTGGTTCACGTCGGGTCGTGCGACGCGTGAATATACGCCGGGTGGTGTTGCTCCTCGTATTCCTCAGATCGAACTATGGTGTGGTGATGTGCCATTTGGAACCGACTTGTTGTTCACGACGCGTAACTACTGCTTTGGAATCGAGGTGTGTGAGGATTTGTGGAGTCCGCTTCCTCCGTCCACGCAATTGGCTATTCAAGGTGCAGAGTTGATTTTCAACTTGTCGTCCAGCAACTGCGTAGTAGGCAAGAATGCGTATCGTCGTCAGATGATTATGCAGCAGTCGGCTCGTGTACATTGCGGTTATGTATATACATCGTCGGGCGTCGGCGAGAGCACGACAGATGTTGTCTTTTCGGGTTCGACTTATATCGCTGAGAATGGAAAGATGCTGTCGGAGGGAGACCGTTTCCAGCGCGTCAGTTCGATGATTATCCAGGAGATAGACGTTGAGCGTCTGCGTATAGATCGTCAGCGCAATACCAATTTTACGAAAGATAAGCAGGGGCATTATCGTCATGTGAATGTAGCGCCGATAGAAGGACAGGACGGGTTTACCGAACCGCTTCACCGCTTGTTCTGGCCCTTGCCTTTCTTGCCTCGTCGTGAGGAGGAGGATCAGTATGCGATGGATGTCTTTTCGATTCAGACAAGTGGTTTGATGCGCAGGTGGGAACACACGCATGCCGAGACGCTTGTGGTAGGTGTATCGGGTGGATTGGATTCTACGCTGGCGCTCATCAGTTGCGTACTCGCGGCAGACCAATTGGGATATGATCGTACGCGTGTTATCGGTATTACGATGCCCGGTTTTGGCACGAGCGACCGGACGTATCAAAATGCGTTGAAGATGATGGAGCTACTCGGCATAACGATGAAAGAGGTTCCTATTCGCGAGATGGCCACGCAACACTTGAACGACATCGAGCATGACTTGGATAATCATGATATTACTTATGAGAATGCACAGGCTCGCATCCGTACGCTCGTGCTGATGGATATTGCCAATCAGATGAACGGACTGGTTGTCGGTACGGGTGACTTAAGCGAATTGGCACTGGGTTGGTGTACCTACAGCGGCGATCAGATGTCGATGTACGGACTGAATGCAGGCATCCCGAAGACGCTGGTTAAATTCCTGGTAACCTATGCGGCCAACAACCTCTTTGATGAAGAGATTCGTCGTGTGCTGATGAACGTTGTGGATACGCCTATTTCTCCCGAATTACTCCCTGCTGATGAAGAAGGAGAGATCGCACAAATTACAGAAGATAAGGTTGGTCCGTACGAATTGCATGATTATTTCCTGTACTATTTCCTTCGCTACGGATTCACGCGCGACAAGATACAATACATGGCGCAGCAGGCATTTGAGGAAAAGTATGACGAGGTGACAATCGAAAAATGGTTGAGCGTGTTTATGCGCCGCTTCTTCCAGCAGCAGTTTAAGCGCAGTTGTATGCCGGACGGACCTAAGGTGGTGCCCGTAAGTCTCTCGCCTCGAGGCGATTGGCGCATGCCGAGCGATATAAACGAGATTTGATTGGAAAGTTTCGTTGAAATGGAAAATGGAAAATTGAGAATTGAAAATGGGGCAATATATACCAAATACATTCCGAATGAAAGTTCGGGCGCGAGTGTGGGAAGAATACCACTCGGTGGATGAGGTGCGTGCGTTGCTGGAGAAGTATCGTGGCGAACGTCTGTTGGCCATTGGTGCGGGTAGTAACTTGCTGTTCCAAGGTGATTTCGATGGCGTAGTATTGCATTCGGCAATGCGCAAGGCGCGTGCTTTGGACGAAGATGGAGAACAGGTGCTGATAGAGGCAGAGTCGGGATTGGTGATGGACGAACTGATAGCCCAATTATGTGATATGGGGCTTTGGGGATTGGAGAACCTGAGCCACATCCCCGGCGAAGTAGGTGCGTCGGCTGTGCAGAATGTTGGCGCCTATGGTGTAGAGGCAAAGGATGTTATTGTGCGTGTAAATACGATTGCCATAGAGGATGGCTCTGTGCGTGTGTTTGAGAATGCTGATTGCCACTATGCATACCGCGACAGTATCTTCAAGGGGGAATTAAAAGGGCAATATATCGTTACATCTGTGGTCTATCGCTTGTGGAAGACGCCGCATCGTGTGTTGGATTACGGTCATCTGCGTGCTGTAACGGGTGACGAACCCACGCCGATGGGTGTTCGTGAAGCGGTTATGCAAATTCGCAGGCAGAAGTTGCCGGAGGTGAGTGAACTGGGTAGTGCGGGTTCGTTTTTCAAGAATCCTATCGTGCCGCAGGCGGTTTATGACAAGATAGCAGCTTCCTATGATAAGGTTCCCCATTTTGACCAGGCTGGCGGTGTGAAGATACCGGCCGCATGGTTGATAGAGCAGTGCGGGTGGAAAGGCAAACGGCTTGGTGGCGCACAAGTATATGAGAAGCAGCCGTTGGTGATTGTAAATGCTGATAATGCCACTCCGGAGGATGTGATGAATCTGGCGCAGCAGATATGCGAGAGCGTAAAAGAGAAATTTGGAATCTCTATTTCGCCGGAGGTAAATTATATATAAACATAACATTGCAAATAGTCAAAAGAAAATCATATGGCAAGTTTTATCGTAGAAGGAGGACACAAACTGCACGGTAGTATAACGCCGCAAGGTGCAAAGAACGAGGCATTGCAGGTGTTGTGTGCGACATTGCTGACCAAGGAAACGGTGGTTATCAACAACCTGCCGAATATATTGGATGTCAACAACCTTATTGACCTTATCGCCTCGATGGGTGTGACGGTAGAGAAGTTGGCAAATGGCAAGTATGCTTTCACGGCGCGAAATCTGGATACGGCGTATTTGCAGAGCAAAGACTTCCTCATGAAGTGCAATAAACTCCGTGGCTCGGTAATGATTATAGGTCCGCTGTTGGCTCGATTGGGTGAAGTGATTTACGCCAAGCCGGGCGGTGACAAGATTGGTCGTCGTCGTTTGGACACGCATTTCCAAGGTATGGTCAATCTGGGGGCCACATTTAAGTACGACAAGGAATTGTTAGCTTATCGTTTTAGTGGCAAGCATCTGAAGGGAAAATATATGTTGCTTGATGAGGCTTCGGTAACCGGCACCGCGAATATCGTTATGGCATCGGTTTTGGCAGAGGGTACGACCACTATCTACAATGCCGCTTGTGAGCCTTATTTGCAGCAACTTTGTCGATTGTTGAATGCCATGGGTGCAAAGATTAGCGGCGTAGGAAGCAATCTGTTGACGATAGAGGGTGTTCGTGAGTTGCATGGTGCGCAACATACATTGTTGCCCGACATGATTGAGGTGGGTTCGTTCATCGGTATGGCAGCAATTACGGGTTCGGAACTGCGTATTTGCAATGTTTCATACCGTGATTTGGGTATCATACCTGACGCGTTCCGCCGTCTGGGTGTACGTATTGACGTGGATGGTGATGATATCATCATTCCGGCACAGGAACATTACCAAATAGACTCCTTTCTGGATGGTTCTATCTTGACCGTGGCCGATGCACCGTGGCCGGGCTTGACGCCTGACTTGCTGTCGGTGATGCTGGTGGTGGCTACTCAGGCACGCGGATCGGTACTGATTCACCAGAAGATGTTTGAGAGTCGTTTGTTCTTTGTGGACAAACTGATTGATATGGGTGCCCAGATCATTCTTTGCGACCCGCACCGTGCCGTTGT
>JAFPLG010000042.1 GCA_017402895.1 Paludibacteraceae bacterium | reverse complement strand
GCGAATAACTGAGCGAAGCCATGAGTGCCTGTCCGGGACGGAAACTGAGTTGGTCGATATCGTAGGGATCGTTGGCCTTATAGGCATACTCAAGAAGCAGGTCGAAGCCTCGGTACTTCCAATCCACACGCACATCGCCTGCACCTACCCATTGGGGAACATTACACAGGTAGAGTCCGTCGTCGCGCGAAACATAGAGCGAATCAAAGCGGTCGTATTTGCTCACGTAACTACCCCCGAGGGTGAGCGACATATTCTTCTCCTGCATGCGCGGGGACCACTGGTCGACATGCAGTTCGATGTCGGCACCGAGGAGCGCATCTTGACGGTAGTTCCATCCCCATGCGCTATCGCGATAACAATCCCACCAGCGGCGTTGCTTACCGCCCAAGAGGGTGAGATGCAGACCACGATACGGAGTGAGGTCGAACTTCGCGCCACGGAGCGATCCGTCGATTCCGAGCGTGCGTTCCTCGTAGAGGTTGAGCACGTAGCCCGAACCAAACTGCGCATAGACATCACCGACAGTTATCTCTCCGAAGTCAAACGTGGCTGCCAAGCTGAGATGGCCGATGCCGTGTCCCGCAAAGTCGGGATGGAATCCGGGTAAGGGCCATTGGGTCAACTCAAGACGTGTGTTAGCCCGCAGTTCTTGGAAGTGGCAGCGGTTGGAATCGTTCTGATAATGCACCGATAGGTCGAGATACGAATTGCTGCCGTAGTGCCACTTAGGATTCCACTCCAGCAGACCGTCATGCTCTATAGCACCGCTGACAAAGACGGTGTCGGAGGCAACTATTGGAACCAAGAGCCAGGAGCCAAGAGTCAGGAGTAATATAGCCCGTTTAGCATTCAGCATTGAGGCTATTTGAGGTATTTGCGGAGGTTGTCTTCATCGCCCTGGGCATAGCCTACATGGGTGTAGACGATTTCGCCGCGGCTATTGAGCACAAAGATATGCGGAACGCTCTGAACGTTCATCGCACGCTTGAGAGCGCCGTTCGGATCGAGCAGCACGTGGTAGTCCCATCCGTTGCTATTGACCAGCGGTTGCACCTTATGGCTATCCTGCGCCTGGTCGATGGAGACAATATACATCTCTACCCCCGTCTCATCCTGCCAATCAGGATATAGTTCATGGATGGCTTTGAGTTCGCGCAAGCAGGGCTTGCACCACGTCGCAAAAAACGAGATGATAACAGGTTTGCCGGTCTTAGCCAACGAACTGACGCGAACAGGATGTCCCTTCGTGTCATATAGCGTCACCTCGGGAAGCACGGCCCATAGCGAGAGGGACGTAAGGCAAAGCAGAAGAGAGAGAAGAAGTTTTTTCATAAGGGGTCTTTGGGGGATTCTCAGCCGCAAGGGCTAGTTTAACTTCGTGATTGGTTATTGGCGGATTTCGTCTCGGTCACTGACCGTGGAACATGGGTATGCGGCGCATGGCGGCGAAGACGAGCCAGTCGGGCAGATGGTTGATGATGGGCACGATCAGGTGGTTCCAGGCCCCGGGCATGGAGCGTTTGCGACGAGAATAGAACAGGTGGCGCAGCGCGCGATGCACCAGTCGTTCCGGCGGCATGGTGATACCCATACGACGCAGGAAACGAGCGAAGCCCGGTCCAAAGGGCAACAGACCGGTGTCGGTGCTGCCGGGCGTGACAGCCAGGACATGGACACCCTGCGGCAGCAGTTCGTACCACAGCGCCCGCGAGAAATTGAGCAGATAGCTCTTCGAGGCATTATAGCAAACGATACTCGGCATCGCCATCCATGCCGACATAGAAGACATGTTAAGGATGAAGCCGTGTTGTCTCTCACACATCTGCGGCGCAAAGAGGCGGCAGAGCTTGGTGGCGGTGAGGACATGGAGCATCAGCAGCGTCTCGATACGAGCCATAGGCACGCTACAGAACGCATCGAAGATGAGCATGCCCGCATTATTGATGAGCACCTCGACGAAGAGATGCTGTTCTTGGCAATACTGATAGACCTGCTCGGCCGCATCGCTTAGGCTCAAGTCCATATAGAGCGGATAGGTACGGACACCATACTGCGCAGCCAGGTCTTTGGCTACTTGGTCGAGCTCCTGTTGCTGGTTGGAGACCAGGAGCAGGTCGTAGTGGTAGTCACGCGCCAACTGGGTGGCATATTGGAGGCCGATGCCGGAGGAAGCGCCTGTGACTAGCGCCACAGGGCGCTCGTTATTTACCATTTTGTCATTTACCATTTACCATTTATTTAGTCATTTGGACATTGGGGAGAAGGGATTGGTGTAGTTGGTCGGGCCAGGAGGGGGTGTCGGCGAGGAGGGTTCTAAAGCCGAAGGCCTGGCCAGCCTCGATATTAGCAGGGAGGTCGTCGATATAGATTGTCTCCTCGGGACGGATACCTGTCTCGCGCAGCACGAGCTCGTAGCAACGTGGGTCAGGTTTCGCCAAGTGTATCTCGTTGCTAAAGAACAGACGGCGTGCCAGGCGCAACGCGGGACAATGGGCAAGCGTCCACTCGACATGCATCTCGTTGATATTGCTCAAGACGTAGATAGCATATCCCTGCTCGGCCAGTTGGTGCAGCAGTTGGCATCGCTCCTGAGGCATCCCCAGCAGCATAGCGAACCATGCCTCGCGTACCTGTTCGGCTGTCGTGCCGGGACGGCAGACAGAGAGAATAGCCCGGATGAACTCGTCGGTAGAGATATCGCCCGTCTGGTAACGGTCGATGAGTTCCGAGTCGTGTCCACCCAGCAGACTGTTGGCCGTAAGGGATGCGGTATGCAGATCGAGCGAGGGCGGCAACAACGCATGGAAGGCGTCGAGGGTTCGACGCACATCAAGGTCGATGAGCACACCACCAAGGTCGAAGAGGATATTTTTACTTCTGGTATTTGCCAACATATTTCATTGCGAGGAAGAGGAGCCAGTCGGGCGTATGCTTCAGTAGCGGTGTACTGAGCCAGTTGATAAAGCCCG
>JAFPLG010000041.1 GCA_017402895.1 Paludibacteraceae bacterium | reverse complement strand
GTTCAGATAAGCGCTGAAAGCATCTAAGCGCGAAGCTGGCTCCAAGATTAGATTTCCATTGAGGGTCGTCGTAGACTACGACGTTGATAGGCTGCAGGTGTACAATGGTGACATAAAGCCGAGCAGTACTAATTGCCCGAAATCTTTTTCTTGAAAAGGTTTCTCAATTCGCGACTCGATCGCAGAATTGCCACCCTTTTTTAAGGGTGAGAGAAACAACGTAATCGTAACTTCTAATTCAATACGTCAACACTATGTTTGCTGCGCGTATTCTACGTACTTTACGTATTTTGCGTATTTTACGTATTCTACGTATTTTACGGAAACTACGAAAACAACGTAAACTACGAAAACAACGCGTAGCATCCAACTTATAATTTAGGTGGTTATAGCGCTGAGGTCCCACCCCTTCCCATTCCGAACAGGGTCGTTAAGCTCAGCAACGCCGATGGTACTGCATATCGTGGGAGAGTAGGTAGCCGCCATTTTCAGAGCCTCGAAGAGAAATCTTCGGGCTCTTTGTTTTTGTTGCGGTTTATCTACGTCACTGATTCGTCACAAACTTCACAAATATTTGCGACAAAAAACCTTGGAAAAAATGTCATTATTTCCAAGAAAATCCACTAAAATCATAAAAACGCAAATATTTTATATTTTATTGAAAAAATATTTGTATATTTGCTAAAAATGTTGTATCTTTGCAACGTGAAAAATGTTGCACCATGAGAAACATAATTATTACTATTGTAATTTTATCATTCATTCTGATGAGTTGTAGTACGCGTCAGGAGCAGTATCGTATCGGTGTGAGCCAGTGTCTGGATGATGCATGGCGACAGAAGATGAACGATGAGATGGATCGCGAATTGCTTCTGCATCCCGAGATGACACTTTCTCACCGTATTGCGTATGGCAGTAATGAAATGCAGTGTGCGCAGATAGATAGTTTTATCCGCGAGCGTGTTGATCTTCTTATCGTTAGTCCCAACGAAGCAGCGGCTGTGCAGCCGGCAGTTACACGTGCTTATCGTGCTGGTATTCCTGTTATCGTAGCCGATCGTCGTGTGCCCGGCGATGAATGGACGGCATTTATTGGAGGGGATAATTATCGTGTGGGACAACTGATGGCTGATTGGCTTTTATCCATTCAGGTCAATGAGAAGCAACCCATTCATGTGTTGGAAGTGGCAGGTCTTCCCGGTTCGACACCTGCAACCCTCCGTCATCAAGGCATGATGGAATCTTTGTCTCAATTTGATGCAGTACAGCCGCAGATAGAGTCTGTCATGGGATCTTGGTACAAAGAAGATGCATACAAGGTGGTTCTCGAATACTTGCGCACACACAAGCACGTAGAAGCTATCGTGGCTCATAACGACCTGATGGCACTTGGTGCAGCAGAAGCCGTACGTGACAGCAAAGGATACGGAAAGGGTAGTGTACGTATCATGGGAGTGGATGGAATCATGCTCGGATTGCAAGCAATTGTGGATGGAACCATTGAGTGTTCTGCAACCTATCCATCTCGCGGCGACATGATTATTGAAACGGCAGCGCATATTCTATCGAAAGAACCTTTTGTGCGCGATACCGTATTGGAAACAATGCTGATTGATGCCAGTGTAGCTAATCCTATGTTGGTGCAATACCGTGCACGTATGCACGATTTGGAAACCTTGCATATTGTCCAGTTGCAATCTGAGTCTCGTTGGCAGCAGATAAAAAACGTTAAAACCATTTTTATTGTATCCACGGTCTTGGTGGGAATCTTTTTCTTCCTTGCACTTGGTTTTTTACTCTATTCCCAGCGCACTCTAAAAAAAGAAATCAAACGCGACATTCTACCTCAACTGGAAGAGGTTCAAGAAGCTATCCAACTCAGCCGTCGCGATATGGCGTTTGGAGAACGATTGAAACAGATTGTCGATGACCATTTGACCGATCCCGATTTGAATGTGGAGTTCTTGGGTGGCAAGTTGGCTCTAAGTCGTACACAAATTTTCCGACGTGTCAAAACAATAACCGGAAAGGGTCCGCTTGATTATATACGCGAACGGCGGTTAATACGCGCAGACGAGTTATTACGTACCACCGATATGACCGTCCAACAGGTGTCGTTGGAACTCTGCTTCTCCAGTCCGGGGTATTTCACCAAGTGTTACAAAGAGTACTTCGGACATCTTCCAAGTACGAGATAAAATGAATAATCCCTACTAAAAATGTTGCAAAATATGAGCGATTTGTTGCAGTGAAACATACGTGGCATATTTTGCAACATGTTTTTTTGCATATATGCATAAAAAGCAGTAATTTTGCACCGTCAAAAACAAAACAACGAGTAATACAATGAAAAATTCAACACTTTTTGTCTTCGGAATCTTGGTCATCGTACTAACTGCTTGTGTGAACCAACCGGCTCACCATCTCACTGATGAACCGTTCCGCTCTGTCTATCATCATTCTCCGGCTCAGAACTGGATGAATGACCCTAACGGCATGTTCTATGATGACGCCACGCAACTTTGGCATCTCTATTATCAGCATAATCCGTTCGGTACCACATGGGGTCCCATGCATTGGGCGCACGCTACATCTACGGATCTTATTCATTGGGAGCAACACCCGATTGCTCTTGCACCGGATTCGTTAGGTACAATCTTCTCCGGTTCAATCGTCATTGATCGCAATAATACCGCAGGCTTCGGAGAGAACGCAATCGTGGCCATCTATACCCAATCCGAAATATGCGGTCAGCATCAGTCTATCGCCTATAGCCTTGATGGTGGTATGACCTTCACTAAATATGAAGGCAACCCGGTGTTGAAAGGTGATATCGCAGATTTCCGCGATCCGAAAGTGTTTTGGGATGAGCAAACCAATCGCTGGATGATGATACTTGCCTGCCAACAGGAAGTACGTTTCTACTCCTCCATCAATCTGCGCGATTGGACTTATGAGAGTTCGTTCGGAGCTAACTACGGAGAACATAGCGGAGTTTGGGAGTGCCCCGACCTAATCCAATTAGGCGACCATTGGGTATTGCTGCTCAATATCAACCCGGGTGGACCGTTTGGCGGTTCGGCAACTCAGTATTTTGTCGGCAACTGGAATGGCAAGACCTTCACCTGCATTGACATGCCGGAAGAGACCAAGTGGCTTGACTACGGTAAAGATCACTATGCAACCGTCACATGGCACAATGCCCCGAACAACCGCGTGGTCGCTATCGGCTGGATGTCCAACTGGCAGTACGCTAACAATGTGCCTACCGTCGCTTTCCGTTCGCAGAATACCATCGCGCGCGACTTATCCTTATTTATAGATGACGCAGGCGAATACCGCGTACGCGTAACTCCTTCTCCTGAAAGCATGGCTATTAAAGGCGAACCAACGAAAAAACTCGGTGATGTAGCTATCATCGAACTGGAGATGAGCGGTTCGGAGACTGGTGTTATCACCCTCTCCAACGACAAAGGTGAGAATGTGGTTATGACGCTCAACGTGTATAAACATACCTTTACGATGGATCGCACCGAGTCCGGAGATTGCTCGTTCTCCGCTGATTTCACGGGTGCTACAACCACGCCGCTCTTCGTCAAACAAGACTCCTATCGCCTCATCCTCTTTATTGACCACTGCTCCATTGAAGCCTTCGATGCCAATGGTTATTGGGCAATGACCAACCTCGTATTCCCTACCAAGCCTTATAACCAAATCAAGGTACAAGGTGGCAAAGCAACTGTCTATAATTGTAATTTGTAATACACACTATATCTATGGAAAAGAAAACTTCCTTTTTGGCATTCTTGCCGGTGATGCTGACTTTCTTCACGATGGGTTTTGTTGACCTCGTCGGTGCAGCATCCAACCATGTACAAGCCGACCTCGGTTTGACCGAATCACAGACCTATTTCATCCCAAGTTTGGTCTTTTTCTGGTTCCTCATTTTCTCCGTTCCGACTTCGGCACTGATGAACCGTATCGGTCGTAAGAACACCGTGCTCGTCTCGTTAGGCGTGACACTACTCTCATTGGTTTTGCCTCTCTTCGGTAATGGTTATTACCTTATGCTGATTGCTTTCTCCCTTCTTGGTATCGGCAATGCCATCATGCAGACCAGTCTCAATCCACTTGTAACGAACCTCATCAGCGGTGACAAACTTGCAGCTACGCTTACTTTTGGTCAGTTCGTCAAGGCCATCGCCTCTTTCATGGCACCAATCATCATGACATGGGGTGCCGTAGCCACAATTCCGTCGTTCGGTCTCGACTGGCGAATTATCTTTGTTATCTATGGTATCATTGGCGTATTGGCGACCGTTTTTCTGTACTTGACAAAGATCGAAGAGCAACCGCTGACCGGCAAAGCATCGGGCTTTGTGGATTGTTTCAAGTTGTTGGGACATCCGTTTGTCCTCCTCTGCTTCCTCGGTATCATGTGCCACGTAGGAATTGATGTCGGCACCAACACCACCGCGCCGAAACTACTCATGGAACGTCTCGGTTGGACCTTGCACAATGCAGCGTTTGCTACTTCACTCTATTTCATCTTTCGTACCATCGGTTGTTTCAGCGGTTCGTTCATTCTCCGTTACGTGCCCTCGAAAATCTTCTTCGCCATCAGCGCGCTGATGATTGTGGCTGCGATGGTGCTGATGGGCATTGGTCAAAGTCAGGCAGTACTCTATACTGGTATCGCTCTCGTTGGCTTCGGCAACTCCAATATCTTCTCTATCGTCTTTGCAGAGGCACTCAAAGCAGAACCTCAGAAACAAAACGAAGTATCTGGTCTGATGATTATGGGCTTGTTCGGTGGCACTATCTTCCCGCTCTTCATGGGCTTTGCTTCTCAAGCAGTCGGCACTGTAGGTGCAGTCCTCGTGATGGCTATTGGTGCTATCTATCTCACATGTTACACGCTGAAGATAAAGAAATAATTGTTAATTCATAATTTTTAATTCGAAATTTTTAATTCATATGGAAAAGTACGTAGTAGGAATAGGTGAGGCATTGTTTGATTGCCTGCCTGAAGGCCGCAAACTAGGTGGAGCACCCGCTAACTTTGCGTACCACGTAAGCCAGTTCGGCTTGAACGGTTGTGCTATCTCCGCCATCGGCGATGATGAGCTCGGCGAGGAGATCATCGAGAAGTTTGAGGCTGTCGGTCTGAATCATATCCTGCCCAAGGTAGAGCAGCCGACCGGAACCGTCAAGGTGACTCTCGACTCCAAAGGTATCCCGCAGTATGAGATCTGCCTTGGTGTTGCATGGGATAATATCCCACTGACCAAAGAGATGCTTGACGTAGCCAAACGTGCCGAGGCTATCTGTTTCGGTTCGCTGGCACAACGTTCGCAGAAGAGCCGTGAGACAATTCACGCTTTCATGGATGCCGCGCCGAAAGAGGCCTTGCGCGTGTTCGATATCAACCTGCGGCAGAACTGGTACACGGCTGAAGTCATCTCCGAATCACTCAATCGTGCAAACGTGCTTAAGATCAACGATGAAGAACTGGATGTAGTAGCTACCATGCTACTCGGTGTTCCTTCTGTCCCTGGTAAACTCATTGCCGAAGACCCTGAAAAAACACGTCTCGTATGCCGTGACCTCATCGCAAAATACGACCTCAAGATGCTCATCCTCACATGTGGTGCCATCGGTTCGTATGTATTCACAGATACCGAAGAGAGTTATGTCGCTACCCCGAAAGTCAAGGTGGCAGACACCGTTGGAGCAGGTGATTCCTTTACCGCTACTTTCGTTGCCCAAATTCTCCTTGGCAAGTCCATGCGTATAGCGCATGAGAGAGCTGTAGCCGTATCTGCTTTTGTTTGTACACAGAACGGAGCTATGCCCGTGCTGCCCGAAGAACTCAAAAAGTAATCACAAAATACCAATAATCATGAAAAAAACAATTTCGATATGGCTACTGACGATGCTTTTCGTACTGCCTTCGTTTGCGTTTACCGCCACAGGCGTGGTGATCGAGAAATCGACAGGCGAACCAATCATCGGAGCCAGTGTGTTGGAGAAGGGCACCACCAACGGCACGATTACCGATTTTGACGGTAACTTCACGCTGGAGGTAGCAGAAGGTGCTACGCTGGAGATCAGTTACGTAGGTTATGCTACGCAGACCATTACAGCCGGCGTAAACATGAACGTGCTGTTGGCTGAAGATAGTGAGCTGCTTGAAGAAGTAGTAGTCACGGGTTACACTGCACAACGCAAGGCTGACCTGACGGGAGCAGTGACCGCTGTGAGCAGTAAGGATCTCGAAAAGCAACAGGAGAACAACCCGATGAAGGCACTGCAAGGTAAAGTGCCGGGACTAAACATCGCTGCCGACGGTAACCCTTCCGGTGCGGCTACAGTTCGCATCCGCGGTGTGGGTACGCTCAATGACAACGATCCTCTGTACATCATCGATGGTGTACCGACCAAGTCCGGTATGCACGAGCTGAACCCGAACGACATCGAGTCCATCCAAATCCTTAAAGATGCCGCATCCGCTTCTATCTACGGTTCGCGCGCGGCAAACGGTGTAATTATCATTACCACCAAGCGCGGAAAAGAAGGCAAACTCAGTGTGTCGCTTGATGCGTCGGTAGCTGTGCAGTCGTATGTCAACCGCATGCGTGTACTTAACTCCGAAGAGTATGGTCGTGCGCTCTGGCAGGCATATATCAATGACGGAACATCCGATCCGAACACCAACGTGTTAGGTTACCGTTACGACTGGGGATATAATGCACAAGGACAACCGGTACTGAATAATATCATGCTCAACAAATACTTGGATGATGCCGGTACCGTGCCTGTAAGTAATACCGACTGGTTCTCTCAGACAACCCGCCCGGGTTTGATACAAAACTACAACTTCTCCGTTTCTCATGGTGGGCAGAAAGGCAGCACATTCTTCTCGCTCGGTTACTACCGCAATGACGGTATCATCAAGTACACCGATTTTGACCGTTTCTCCGGACGTATCAACAGCGATTACAAACTGCTCAATGACAAAGTGACCATTGGTGAGAACTTCACCTTCAGCCGCACCTCGGAAGTAGGTGCCCCGGGTGGATTCATCAACAGTGTACTCCAATATCACCCTTTGTTGCCTGTGTATAACACCGATGGCGAATTAGCACAAGCGCCTTCGTCAAGCGGTTTCCCGCAACGTGAGAACCCGTTGTCGATTTTGACACGCAACAAAGATAACCGCTATGTCTATTGGCGTGTGTTTGGTAATGTGTTCCTTGATGTCAATCCCGTCAAGGGCTTACATATCCGTACTACTGCGGGTATAGACTACGCACAGAAACGTCAGCGTTTCTTCACCTATCCGATCAAAGACGGTGTGGTGGCTAATGACAAGAACGCCGTAGAAAACAAACAAGAACACTGGACAAAGTGGATGTGGAATGCTGTAGCTACCTACAATCTGGAGATTGGTAAACATCGTGCGGACTTCATGCTCGGTACGGAGTTGAACCATCAGTCCGACGAATGGATCTCTGCTTACAAGGAGGACTTCATCGTGCTCAACCCGACCTATATGTGGCCATCTGCCGGAACAGGTAAGGCGCAGTCATACGGAGGTGCCGGCAGTTTCTCGCTCATCTCATTCTTCGGCAAAGTGAACTACAACTACGATGACCGTTATCTGATTTCGTTCACCGCTCGTTATGACGGATCGAGTCGATTTGGTAAGAACAACCGTTTTGCGTTCTTCCCATCCGTATCCGCCGGTTGGCGTATCTCGCAAGAGAAGTTCATGAGCGATGCTTCGTCATGGCTCGATGATCTCAAGATACGTGCGTCATGGGGACAAACAGGTAACCAGGATATTGCTTCTACAGCGCGTTACACCATCTATGAATCCAACTACGGAGTGAATGAGAACGGTGGTCAGAGTTACGGTACTTCGTATGATATAGCCGGTACCAACGGTGGCAGTATCCTTCCTTCGGGTTTCCGTCGTATTCAGATCGGTAACGATGACATCAAATGGGAAACAACCACCCAGACCAATGCCGGTCTTGACTTTGCGTTCTTCAAGCAGAGCTTATATGGTTCGTTCGACTGGTTCTATAAGCAGACCAAGGACATCCTCGTACTCATGGACGGCATCGGTGTGATGGGTGAAGGTGCTTCGCAGTGGGTGAACGCCGGTGCTGTGGATAACATGGGTATTGAACTTAGTCTGGGCTACCGCAACCAAACCAAGTCCGGCTTTAAGTACGACATCGCTGCCAACCTCTCGCATTACTCCAACACCGTCGTTGATCTGCCGGCAACTGTTGCCGCCAGAGGCACGTTCGGTGGTAACGGTGTCAAGTCCGTTATCGGACATGCTATAGGTTCGCAGGTGGGCTATATCGCTGACGGCATATTCAAAAGTCAAGACGAGATAGACAACCACGCTATTCAGGAAGGTGCAGGTCTCGGTCGTATCCGCTATCGCGACCTCAACGGCGATGGTATCATCACCGAAGCCGACCAAGATTGGATATACAGCCCGGTACCGGCTGTTTCCTTCGGTGCGAACTTCTATTTCGAGTATAAAGGTTTTGACCTGACCATCTTCTTCCAAGGTGTAGGCGGCGTACAAGCCATTACCAAAGACTATAAGGAGCAAACCGACCTCTGGAGTGGAGTGAACGTAGCAAACCTGAATAAAGGTACGCGCGTGTTGAATGCATGGAGCCCTACCAACCCCGATAGCAATATCCCTGCACTATCTACTAACAATAACAACAATGAGACACGCGTGAGCACATATTTCGTAGAGGACGGTTCGTTCCTCAAGCTGCGTAACCTGCAACTTGGCTACAACCTTCCCAAGCGTGCATGCGATAAGATGATGATGCAGAACTGGCGCTGGTATCTGTCGGCGCAGAACGTGTTCACCATCCACTCGGCTAAGTTCACCGGAGTAGATCCTGAGAACCCGACATTCGGCTATCCTATTCCGTTGACCGTAACACTCGGAACAAAAGTAACCTTCTAATCGAAAGGAAAAGAATTATGAAAAATATATTTAGTAGAAAGAAAAAAGTCGAAAGTCGAAAGCATTTTAGTCTTTTGTCTTTTAGCG